>JASHVQ010000048.1 GCA_030044485.1 Methylovirgula sp.
CGCCACCAAGGCGCCGATGATGATCTCGATCGGCCGGAAACCCTGCCGTTCGAAAAGCAGAATTCCGTAGGTGACGATCGCGGTCACCCCCATTCCCCAGAGCAGAGGAAAATGGAAGAGCAGCGAAAGTTCCACGGCGCCGCCGAGAAATTCGGCAAGATCGGTCGCCATGGCGGCGATTTCGCTCGCAATCCACATGGCGAAGACAAGCGGGCGCGGCAGGCGTTCGCGGCAGATTTCGGCGAGGTTGCGGCCGGTGACTATGCCGAGCTTGGCCGAAAGCGCCTGGAACAGCATCGCAATGACATTGGCGAGCAGAACGACCCAAAGCAGGCTGTAGCCATATTTCGCCCCGGCCTGGATGTTCGTGGCGAAATTGCCCGGATCCATGTAGGCGATCGAGACGACGACGGCCGGTCCGGCGATGGGCAGGATGACGCGCCAGCCGCTGCGCCGCCCGTCGAGCGCGTCGCGGATGGCGGCCTGGGTCCGGTTCATCGGCGCATCTTGGGCGAGGGCGGTATCCAGCATGGGTTCAAGCCCTATTTCGTAGCCTAAGCTACAAATAGCTTATTAGGCTTTAAATGGCAACCATGATTGATCTTTGCAAGGCGCGGGCGCATGTTCGCCGGCGAGCGAGGATCGATGCCGATGGGCGCCAAGAAGGTCATGGCTCCGGCCGAACTTCCGACCGAAGCGGCGCAGGCGGAAAGGTTCGGAAAGGCGCGTTCGGCTCAGGCGACCGCCGTCCTCGAAGATTATGTCGAGCTGATCGACGATCTCTTGGGCTCGGAAGGCGAAGCGCGTCCGACCGACATTGCCCGCCGGCTCGGCGTGTCGCACGCGACCGCGATCAAAAGCATCTCCCGGCTGAAACGCGAAGGGCTTGCGACCTCGCGGCGCTACCGCGGCGTGTTCCTGACCCCACAGGGTTCCGAACTCGCCGCCCGCGTCCGCTCCCGCCACCGGCTGGTCGTCGACCTTTTGGTCGCCGTCGGCGTTCCCGAACATTGCGCCGAGCTTGATGCCGAGGGAATCGAACACCATGTTTCGGATGCTGCGCTCGCGGCCTTCGCGCGGTTTATCGCGCGTTCCGGTTCAGCCGGCCACAAGCCGGACTGATCGCGCAAGAGCGCTTCAGACGACGGATCGCTGACGAGCTTTCCCGCATTGCGGCGCCGCGCAAGAGTTAAGCCGCGCGCCGCTTGTGGCTTCCGCGCCACAGCTTTGGATCATCTTCCGCAGGACTTGGTTAGCCAAAAAGAAAGCCGCTTTTCAGCCATAAACCCTCGGCTAAGCTTGATTTGGTTGAATGGAGTTTAAGTTTTCGCGCTGCAGAGTGTCGACGCGAAACTTCAGCGGAGTTCCGAAGTAGCAGGAGTCATCGCCCGCGTCCCCGCGTGGCAGTGGGTGCCCCAAAAGGGTGCGTCGCTTACTTTCGAACTGCGGGGTTAATCACTTGGACGCGCGCGTATTCGACAAACGGAAACTTCCCAGCCGCCATGTGACGGAAGGCCCGGAACGGGCGCCGCATCGCTCCTATCTCTACGCGATGGGACTGACGCGCGAGGAAATCCACCAGCCCCTGGTCGGCGTCGCCTCCTGCTGGAATGAAGCCGCGCCCTGCAACATTTCGCTGATGCGGCAAGCCCAGGCGGTCAAGAAGGGTGTCGCGACCGCCGGCGGCACGCCGCGCGAGTTCTGCACCATCACCGTGACCGACGGCATGGCCATGGGCCACCAGGGCATGAAATCCTCGCTCGTCTCCCGCGAAGTTATCGCCGACTCGGTCGAACTTACGATGCGCGGCCATTGTTACGACGCGCTCGTCGGCGTCGCCGGCTGCGACAAGTCGTTGCCGGGCATGATGATGGCCATGCTGCGGCTCAATGTGCCGTCGATCTTCATCTACGGCGGCTCGATCCTGCCTGGCAGTTTTCGCGGCCAGCCGGTGACGGTTCAGGACCTCTTCGAGGCGGTCGGCAGATTCTCCGTCGGCAAAATCTCGGCGGAAGATCTCGACGAGCTCGAGACCGTCGCCTGTCCCTCGGCGGGCGCCTGCGGCGCGCAATTCACCGCCAATACGATGGCGACAGTTTCCGAAGCCATCGGGCTTGCGCTCCCTTACTCGGCCGGCGCGCCGGCGCCTTATGAAATCCGCGACCGGTTCTGCGAAACGGCCGGCGAGACCGTGATGGAGCTCCTCGGGCGCAAAATCCGCCCGCGCGATATCGTGACGCGCAAGGCGCTGGAAAACGCCGCCGCCGTCGTCGCCGCGACCGGCGGTTCGACCAATGGGGCGCTGCACATTCCGGCGATCGCGCACGAGGCGGGGATCGACTTCGATCTTTTCGCGGTCGCGGAAGTCTTCGAGCGCACGCCATATATCGCCGATCTGAAGCCGAGTGGGCGCTACGTCGCCAAAGACATGTTCGAGGCGGGCGGCATTCCGCTGCTCATGAAAACGCTGCTCGACCACGGCTTCCTGCACGGCGATTGCCTGACGGTGACCGGCCGCAGCATGGCCGAGAACCTGGCGCGCGTGAAATGGAATCCGGATCAGGACGTGATCCGGCCGGCCAACAAGCCGATCCATCCGACCGGCGGCATCGTCGGCCTTAAAGGCAATCTCGCCCCCGACGGCGCGATCGTGAAGGTCGCGGGCATCGATCAGGACAAGCTTACTTTCGAAGGCCCGGCGCTGTGCTTCGACAGCGAAGAGGCCTGTTTCGAGGCGGTTTCGAAGCGCCGTTATCAGCCGGGCTGTGTTTTGGTCATCCGCTACGAGGGGCCGCGCGGCGGCCCCGGCATGCGCGAGATGCTGTCGACCACGGCGGCGATCTACGGGCAGGGCATGGGCAATAAGGTGGCGCTCATCACCGACGGACGTTTTTCCGGGGCGACGCGCGGCTTCTGCGTCGGCCATGTCGGGCCCGAGGCCGCGGTCGGCGGCCCGATCGCGCTGCTGCGCGACGGCGACATTATCCGTCTCGATGCGCTGCAACGCACAATCGAGCTGCGCGTCTCCGACGAGGAGCTGGCGCGGCGCAGAAAAACATGGGCGCCGCGTCCGACCGAGTTCGGCTCGGGCGCTCTTTACAAATATGCCGAGGTGGTCGGACCGGCGCGCTACGGCGCGGTCACCCATCCCGGCGCGGCCGGGGAGACGCAGTGTTACGCCGATGTCTAAGCGGGACGCACTCTTCGCGATCTTCGGCGTCGCGGCTTTGTCCGGGGCGGCGGGCCTGCTCGTGCCAGCGGGCCTGGCCTTCGACGGCACGACCCAGACCGCGGCATCGACCGACAAGACGACGCCGCTGCAGATCTTCAAGAATCCGCAAGCCGCGCTGCGCGCCGGACTTGAGGATTTCAAGAGCGGCGATCAGCGTTCCGGCCTCGAGGCTCTGAAATATGCGGCCGCGGGCGGGGAGTCGCTCGCCCGCTGGAAACTCGCCAAAATGTATGCCGACGGCGACGGCGTGCCTCAGGACGACATCAAGGCCTATGAATATTTCTCGCAGATCGTCGAGGACTACGACGAGGACAATCCCGACCCGCGCGAATTGCCGGTGGTTTCGAGCGCCTTCGTCGCGGTCGGCGCCTACAGCCTGAACGGCATCGCCAATACCAAGGTCGCGCCCGATCCGCAGCGCGCGCTCGCCATGTTCCAGTATGCAGCGACCAATTTCGGCGATCCCAATGCGCAATATGATCTCGCCCGCATGTATCTCGATGGGATCGGCGTCGACAAGGATGCGGGGCAGGCGGCCCGCTGGCTGCATCTCGCCGCCGACAAGAACCATGTCGAGGCGCAGGCTCTGCTCGGGCAATTGCTGTTCACGGGTCGGGGCGGCGTGCCTCAGCAGCGCGGCCTCGGCCTCATGTATCTGACGCTTGCCCGCGACGCCGCGGTTCAGGACAAGAAGTATCAATGGATCCTCGACCTCTATAATTCGGCGACGGCCGCAGCCAGCGACAGCGACAAGCAGATCGCCTCGCTCTATATCGCCGACTACAAGAAGAGACACGACTGAGCGCGAGCTGGCGCTTGCTCCATGAGTGCATTTGAGAGAATCGTCCGCGTGCGGCTGAGCGGCCGCGTGCAGGGCGTGGGCTTTCGTGCCTTCATACAGCGCCATGCCGAGGCGCGGGGCGTCGTCGGCTGGGTGCGCAATCGCCGTGACGGCGACGTCGAAGCGGTCTTCGCCGGTTCCGAACATGCCGTCGCCGCGCTTTGCGAAGCCTGCCGCCGCGGCCCGCTCAATGCGTTCGTCGCACGGCTCGATGTCGAAGATGCGGATTGCGCCGCCTTTGAAGAGGCCGATGCAGCGCGCGCCTTCCTTCAGCGCGCGACGCGCTAGACGGATCGGGCACGCCCGCGCCCGTCGAAAGCCGTTCCCATTCCGCTTGACTTATATATCCCGGCGGTTATACGTCAATCAATAACCATAAGGTAATTGATGTCGATGCCCAACGCTCGCGATGTGCTCTTCAGAACGCTCGCCGATCCGACCCGGCGCGCCATCTTCGAGAGGTTGTGCCGCGAAGGCGAGCAGACGGTCGCGGCTTTGACGGCGCGCTCCGGGGTCTCCCAACCGGCCGTCTCGAAACATCTTGGAGTTCTGAAGGGGGCGAAGCTGGTACGCGACCGGCACGAGGGTCGCCGCACGCATTATAGCGCGCAGCTCGGCGCCCTGGCGCCGCTCATCGACTGGACGAGCCAAATGACCGGGTTCTGGCAAAGCCGGTTCGACAAGCTCGAAGACCTGCTCAAGAGGATGGACCGATGAGCAAGCCGACGCGCGAAGCGCCCCGCGCCGCTGCCAAAAAAACGTCGGCGACGGCGGCGAAGCTGGAAGGATGAACCGATGAGCAAACCTGCGACCGAAATGCGCTCAGTCGTCGTCGAACGCGAGATGCCTTATCCGCCGGAGAAGATCTGGCGGGCGCTCACGCAGCCGCAGCTGATCGAGGAGTGGCTCATGAAGAACGACTTCAAGCCGGTCGTAAATCAGCGTTTCAGTCTTCGCGCCGACTGGGGCGCGGTCGACTGTCAAATCCTGGAAGTCGAGCCCGACAAAACGCTGTCTTACACCTGGGCGGCCCATGGTCTCGAAAGCGTGGTGACTTGGACTCTCACCCCGACGCGCACGGGAACCCGCCTGCGCATGGAACACTCGGGATTCCGGCCGGACCAGAGCCAAGCCTACCAGGGCGCGCAGTTCGGGTGGCCGCAGTTCTTTGCCAAGCTGGAGCAGGTCCTGGCACGGCTCGATTGAAGCCCGAGCCCGCAATTCAAAGCGCGGCGTCCGGCGCGGCAGGGACGCGGGTTTTTCCAAAGACGGTCTCGAACGCGCTGCGCAGCGCCGTATCGACATCGCCCATGCTCGCGTTCGCGCCGAGCTCGCTGAGGCTCGTCGTGCCGAGATGCGGCGCGCTCACGCCGCACGGCGCGATTGCCGCGAAATGCGACAGATCCGGGGAAACGTTGAGAGCCACGCCGTGAAACGAGACCCAGCGGCGCACGCGTATGCCGATTGCGGCGATCTTGTCTTCGGCGGGCGCGTCTTCGGCGCCCGGCGGCTTGTCGGGCCGCGCCACCCAAATGCCGACACGCTCTTCGCGCCTTAAGCCGGCAACGCCGAAAGGCGCTACCGCGGCGACGATCCAAGTCTCGAGGGCCGCCACGAAACCGCGCAAATCCGGCTGGCGGCGCGCAAGATCGAGCATCACGTAACAGACGCGCTGGCCGGGGCCGTGGTAGATGATTTGCCCGCCGCGGCCGGTCCGATAAAGCGGGAAGGGCAGATCGTCCGGCACGTCACCCGCCGACGTGCCGGCGGTATAGAGCGGCGGATGTTCGACCAGAAAAACCGCCTCGGCCGCTTCGCCTGCCGCTATGGCGGCGGCGCGCGCCTGCATGGTTTCGAGCGCGGCTTGATAGGGCGTCAAGCCTTCGATCACACGCCATTCGACGGGTTTTGCGCCGGGCGCCGGCAGCATCGAGCGAGCGGGGGCGGCGAGCCTTGTCAGTTGAGGGCCTTTTTGTTAGACGACACGGCCTTCGCGGCCATGGCGGAATTGGTAGACGCGCTAGCTTGAGGTGCTAGTTGGGCAACCAGTGGAGGTTCGAGTCCTCTTGGCCGCACCATCCCATTTTTTCGCCTGAAAAGACTTGTGCGACTCTTCGATATTGCGAAGCAAGCATCCAACTTCACTCCCAAGCTCGCGCCTCCTTAAGGCATGCAGCGAAGTTCCAAAGTCGGCTTCCGGGTCCTTTTATGCCGATAGTGCATAAGAGTTCGGCTACACGCGTAAGCATGAATGGCGGAATCCAATGGCTGAGGCGAATGATGAAATCTGCGTCCACCGTCCTCAGACACTCGAACTGTTGATCCCCATATTTTCGCGCCGCATCTCTCATTGCACTCACAATTTTGTCCGAGAACTCCGGCATCGTCTCGTCAGGGTCCGGGAGAGCTTCGAGGATTCGTCTTACTTCGCGCAAGTCTGGCTTTATTGCGGCGTGGTGCTCAAGGCTAAAAAGCTCCGGCAGGTACTCGTCGGCTAACTGATAGGCCGGATAGCCCGATTTCAATTGAGAGTGCATTTTGGCCACCCGTTCCCTCGGTGACCGGATCAGCCGATCGAGGTGGATGAAATACTGGTCGGACCGCATGATGCCGCAGAAGGGCGGCCCCTCGAATCCAGAAGAATGAATCCTTTGATGAAAGGTTAGGGCGCCGGGCCGGTACAGCCTTCTTTGCAGTGAAGGAAGTTTTGTTCCGCCATGCAGGCGTCCCCGAGCGCGTGATTGGTAGATTTCTCCCCCACGGCGGAACAGCTCAAGTCGCGGTATGTCAAAGGCGGCATTGCGGGTTTTCTTGATCAGATCAGGTATAGCGTGAAGCAAAGCGAGCGAGGGAAATTCGTCGTCGTCCATCCGCAGAACCCAGGGCGTCGCCGCAGCGAAGCTGCCGAATTCAATCAAGCCCGCTTCGACAAAGTCGCCGGAGGGCAGAAAGGTGACAACTCGCGCTCCTTGAGCCTCGAGAATGTCGGCGGTGCCGTCGCAACTGCGCTCGTCCACCACGTAAAGCGGCTCTATTCCCAAGTCGCGATAGGCGCTCAGGAAAATGGAAATCCAGCGGCTGCTGTCGCGCGTCGGGACGAATATGGAATAGATCATGGAGCAACTCGACCACACCTCGACTGCAATCTCAACCTGGACATAAATCAGATGCCGGTCAAAGGGCCGGTAAGTCCCGCACTTTCAACCCAGGTCATTCGACGGATTCGGGCAAATGCGCGGCACCCGGACTGACCACCTTGCCGCGTCCCCGAAGAACTTTGGCGAGAATCGCTTCGGTCTCCGACCTCCAGCCGGGCGGCGCCTTGCGAAAGACCGGTTTCGCATCGCCGGGCACGATCTGGACGATCTTGAACCCGCGCGCCTTGAGGTCGCGCAGCAAGGCCGGCAGCATGGCCGCCGTCGAAGGTTTCGTGTCGTGCAGAAGAAGGATACCGCGTCCGGCGGCCTCGAGCCGCGCCATGACGAGCTTGCGCTCTGCGTCGGGCGTCATCTCGAGCCAATCGGAAGCCCAAAGATCGGCTCCGAAAATGCCGATGTCGCGGCTCTCGAGCCAGGCGAGAAGCGCCGGCGTGTCGGCAAATCCCGGAAAGCGGAAGAAGGGCACTTTCGGCTGTGCGCTCGCCGCGCCATAGGCGGCTTGGTCGTCCGCCATAAATCCTTTTTCGATATCGGCGCGCGCCGCGGCGTCCGGCAGCAGCCGCATGATCGGATGCGAAAAACTATGATGGCCGACGCTGTGGCCCTCGGCCAGCTCGCGACGCACCAGCGCCGGATAGGCCGCGGCATGGCGGCCGATGAGAAAGAACGTCGCCTTGACGCATTCTTGCGCAAGCGCGGCGAGAACCTCGGGCGTGGTCTTGGGCGAAGGTCCGTCGTCGAAGGTCAGCACGACCTCGTGGTCGGCGAGATCGAGGCTGCGCGGATAGGATTTGAAGCCGACGGCAAAACCGCCCTTGGTCGAGAGCACGAGCCTACGCTCGACTCCGAGGCTGCGCGGCCCGCAGCCGGCTTTCGCTCCGGCCGCGAGGCCCAGCAGGCAGAGCGCGGCAAGGACTGTCGCAAGAATTATCGAGCGCACGACTTAACGCGCCGCAGGATCCGAGCCTTGCGAGCCGTCATGTGGGGTTTTCCAGGCTAAACGTCTCGGTCGTCTCGTCGTAGGCGAAAAGCTCGCCATAGCGGCCCCAATCGATGACGCTCTTCAGCGTCTGCTCGGCATAATCGTCGGACATGTAGTCTTCGAGCTCTTCGAGGAAACGCGCCTTGCGCGCCGCATGCGACGGCCGGTCGTCGAGCACCGCGCGGATGCGCGCGGCGAGCGGCACATAGGCGACGAGATGTTCGCCGAAAAGCTTCTTGCGCACGTCGACCTCGGCCTCGGCGAAGCGCAGACCGTCCGGCGTCAGCTTGATGTCGCCTTCTTCGATCTCGGCGAAGCGCAAGAGCTGCAGCGTCTCTGCGGGCGGGAAGAGATCGTCGACCGCCATGGCCGTTTCGTCGGCCAGCGCCGGCAGATCGGCGCGCCCCTTGAACGACGGCCCGGCGATGGTCTCGATCAGGCCGGCGAGCGTTTCCATTGAGACTTCGGGCAGCGCCATGCCGACGCCCACGCCCGGGAACGTGCCTTCCCGGCCGGCATAGGTCGGCTCCTTGCGGCGCGTCATCAGGGCATAGATCCGGTCGACGAGCTGCCGGAATTCGGGGCCGAGGCGATTGCGCGGATGCTGCAGGTTCACCTGGATTTCCGCCGAAATGCGTCCCGGGTTGGAGGAAAGCACCAGGATGCGGTTGCACATCAAAACCGCTTCTTCGATGTTATGCGTCACCATGAGGATCGATTTGATCGGCATGCGGCCTTCGACCCAAAGATCGAGGAGGTCGGTGCGCAAAGTCTCGGCGGTCAGCACGTCGAGCGCCGAAAACGGCTCGTCCATGAGAAGGATTTGCGGGTTGACCACCAGGGCGCGCGCAAAGCCGACGCGCTGGCGCATGCCGCCCGACAATTCCTTGGGGAAGGCCGATTCGAAACCGTCGAGGCCGATGAGGTCGATCGCCTTCAAGGCGCGGGTGCGCGCCTCTTGTTCCACGACTTTTTTGGCGCGCAACCCAAGCTCGACATTGGCGAGCACCGAAAGCCAGGGGAAAAGCGCGGCGCTTTGAAAGACCATCGCCACGGCCTCGAACGGGCCGCGCACCGGCTCGCCGCGGAACGTGACTTCGCCCGAAGTCGGCTTGGCGAGACCGGAGATGATGCGCAGCAGCGAGGACTTGCCGGAGCCGGAGCGGCCGAGCAAGCCGACGATCTCGCCCTCCTTGAGGGTCAGCGAGACATGGTCGAGGACGAGCGCGCCCGTCTCACCCGAGCCGGTGAGATAGCTTTGGCAGACATCCTTGACCTCGAGCAGAGGCTTCAATCTTGTCTCGAGCATGAAACCCTCAATCGAGCCGCGTACGTCGTTCGGCAAAGCGCGACATCGGCCGCCACAGAATCCGGTTGAAGAATATGACGAAGACCGACATGACGGCGACCCCTAGCACGATCCGCGGATAATCGCCCGCCGCGGTCGCCGAAGCTATGTAGGAGCCGATGCCGTGCGCGCTCACCGTCTGGTTGCCCCATTTGACATATTCGGCGACGATTGCCGCGTTCCACGATCCGCCCGACGCCGTCAAGGCACCGGTCACATAATAGGGGAAAACCCCCGGCAGGATCACCATGAGCCACCAGTCGAGCCCGTAAACACGGAAGCTCGCGGCGGCCTCGCGCAAATCGTTCGGGAAGGCGCTCGCTCCGCCGACGACATTGAAAAGAATGTACCACTGCGTCCCAAAGATGATGAGGAAGCTCAACCAAATGTCCGGGTTGAGCGAAAACCGCACGATCAGCACCACGGCGATCGGAAAGAGAACATTGGCGGGGAAGGCCGCAAGAAATTGGGCGAGCGGCTGGATTTTCTCGGCAAGCCGCGAATTCAATCCGATGATCACCCCGACCGGCACCCAGATGAGCGAAGCCAGCAGGATCAGCGCGATGACGCGAAGCATCGTGATGGAAGTCAGCCACACCGCCTGACCGAGTTCGGCAAAGGTCAGATGCGTGCTCACATAGCGATAGACGAGCCACAAAGCCCAAGCCCCGGCGAGGAGCCCTATGCCGGAAGAGAGCGCATCGAGGATGCGCTCCCTCCAGCGGTTGGCCTCGGCTGAAAGCTCGGGGTGAAACGGCAGTTCGAGGCGCAGCAGCGCCAGCCTCTTGAAAAGCTGGGCCGGCACGGCGATCAGCGCGCGCAGCAAATAGGTGCGGCGGAAAAGCTGGATGACCCAGGATTTCTCCTCATGTTCGCCCCCCGACAATTCGACCCGAAAGCGGGCGCCGAAGGTGACCAGCGGCCGGAACAGAAGCTGGTCGTAGGCGATGATCACCGCGAGCATGGTGAGAATCGCCGCGACGACCGCATCGATCCGCCTTTGGTCGATCGCCAGCGCGAGATAGGAGCCCACGCCCGGCAGGTTAACCGTCGTATCGCCGACCGAGATCGCCTCCGAGGCGACGACGAAGAACCAGCCGCCTGACATGGACATCATCGTGTTCCAGATGAGGCCCGGCATCGCATAGGGCGTCTCGAGCTGCCAGAAGCGCTGCCAGGGCGACAACAGCAGGCTATTGGCGACCTCGTTCAGTTCGCGCGGCACATTGCGCAAGGATTGGTAGAAGGAGAAGGCCATGTTCCAGGCCTGGCTGGTGAAGATCGCAAAGATCGCCGCGCATTCGGCGCCGAGGGTCGATCCCGGGAAAAGACCGAGAAAGAAGGTCACGGTGAAGGACAGAAAGCCGAGGATCGGCACCGACTGCAGAACGTCGAGAATGGGGATCAAGAAGCGCTCGGCGCGGCGGCTCTTGGCCGCCCAGGTCGCATAGGTGAAGGTAAAGAGCAGCGAGAAGAAGATCGCCGCGAACATCCTGAGCGTGGTGCGCAGCGCGTAATAGGGCAGGTTCGCATAAGCGAGAGAAATCGTCGATTGCGGCGCCTGCAGCGGCAAGATCATGCCACGCGTGCCGTGTACGATCGCGATAAAGCCGGCAAAGATCACCGCCAGCGCGATCACGTCGAACTGGTTCGGCAGCGCTTTGCGGCCGAGCGAGGCGAAGGCAACGAATCTCGACGACATGCGGGCACGTGCAATGCGAGGATGGTCGCCCCTCTTGTCATTAAGTGGGGTGACATTCAAGTGACGCGGCCGGGAAACAGGGCGCCCTGAGCGGCTTTAAGCATCAATCCTTCGCCAAGCGGCGCCCGCCCGCACGCGTCGCGGGAAGGCGCGGGGATCGAGCCGAAATCGGGCACGGAAGTCGGCGCGCGAGGCCGCCCCCGCTTTGACCGTCGCAAGCGATTTCCCTATTCTGTGCTTCGATCCGATCGCGCGCGAAGCGGGTCGGAGGCTGGGGGAATGAACGTGCAGCGCGCCGAAATGGGAGTGGTCGGAGAGAAGCCGGAGCCGAACAATCCGCAAAAGATCGAGATGTCTCCGACCGTTTCCACGCCCAACGCCGACAAGCCGCCGCCGACCTATGCGGCGCTCGATCTCGGCACCAACAATTGCCGGCTGCTGATCGCCCGGCCGGCTTTCGCCGACGCCGTCGGATTTCGCATCATCGATTCCTTTTCGCGCATTGTGCGTCTGGGCGAGGGTCTTTCTCAGTCGGGCCGGCTCGGAGAGGCGGCGATTACCCGGACTCTCGACGCGCTCGACGTCTGCCGCGCCAAAATGCTGGCGCGCGGCGTAACGCGGGCGCGGCTGATCGCCACCGAGGCCTGTCGGGCCGCCGAAAACGGCGCCGAATTCGTCGCTCAAGTTTTCAAAAAACTGGGGCTCGAACTCGAGATCGTCGATCGCGAGACCGAGGCGCGTCTTGCCGCAGCGGGTTGCGCCTCGCTCATGGATCCAGCCGCCGAGGCCGTCCTGCTCTTCGATATCGGCGGCGGTTCCTCGGAGGTCATTTGGCTCGATGGACCGGGCCGCGATGCCCGGACCCAGCTCGCCGAACGCATCCGCTTCTGGGTGTCGCTGCAACTGGGCGTCGTGACGCTGGCCGAAAGGTTCGGGGGCATCGACGTGAGCGAAGCGACGTTCGAAGCCATGGTCGAGAGCGTGACCGCCGAACTCGAGGGATTCATCGCGAGCGCCCGAAAACTCGGCGGGCGCGCCAATTTCCATCTGCTCGGCACATCCGGAACGGTTACGACGATCGGCGGGATTTTCCTCAATCTGGCGCGCTATGACCGGCGCCGGGTCGACGGCCTATGGATGACGGAGCGTGAGGTCGATGCGACGGTCGCCCGGCTGCGCCGCATGTCTTATGGCGAGCGCCGCGCCAACGGCTGCATCGGCCCGGAACGCGCCGATCTGGTGCTTGCCGGCTGCGCGATTCTCGAGGCGATCCGGCGCGCCTTTCCGGCCAGGCGCGTGCGCATCGCCGACCGTGGGCTGCGCGAGGGAATTCTGATGCAATTGATGAATGCCGACCGCGCCCGCGGACAGATCAGGTGACCGAGCCGCGCGGCCAATGTTGAAGAAACGGGTGAAAACGGCGCGCAAGCGGCCCCTGGCTTCGACGCTCTGGCTCGAACGCCAGCTCAACGATCCCTATGTGGCGCGCGCCAAGCGCGAGGGCTACCGGTCGCGCTCCGCCTATAAGCTCATCGAGATCGAGGCGCGCTATCACATTTTGAAACGCGGACAGAAGGTCGTCGATCTTGGCGCGGCGCCGGGCGGCTGGTCGCAGGTCGCCGCCGCCAAGGTCGGGGGCGGCGAGGGCACGGGAAAGGTTCTCGGCATTGATCTTCTTCCTGTCGACCCCGTTCCAGGCGCCGAATTCCGCGTCCTCGATTTTCTCGATCCCGAGGCACCGCGAATTTTAAAGGACTGGCTGAATGGCCCGGCCGACGTCGTTCTTTCCGACATGGCCGCCAACACCACCGGACATCGCAAGACCGATCATCTGCGCATCATGGGGCTCGTCGAACAGGCCGCGCAATTTGCCTGCGAAGTGTTGGCCGACGGAGGCACGTTTCTCGCGAAAGTCCTGCAAGGCGGGACCGAGGCCGAGCTTCTTGCCGAGCTGAAGCGCCGGTTCGCCGAAGTGCGGCATGTGAAGCCCAAGGCGAGCCGGGCGGATTCTTCCGAGCTCTATATTCTGGCGATGGGGTTTCGCGGCCGCGGCCGGCAAGCCGGCTAGGCCTCGAGGCGTTGCGCCTTGCGCCGCGGCGGTCCGGCGAGATCGGTGCCCGCGTCTTCGGGCAGACGTCTGAACATGAGCACCGAACAGGCCGAGACGATCGCCACGACGATGAAGCCCCAGTGGAAATCGACGACGGCGAGATGCGTGCCGCCGCGCAAGGCGCGCGAGAGCTGGATGCCGAAGGCGCCGACCGCGATCCCCAAGCTCAGGGAAAGTTGCTGGGCGACCGCGGCGAAACTTGTCGCCCGGCTCATCGCCAGCGTGTCGATCTCCGCATAAGTGATCGCATTGATGGCGGTAAATTCCAGCGAGCGAAAGAATCCGCCCAGCAGCAGCAGCGCCATCATCAGCGTCACCGGCGTGGCGCGGGTGAAGAAACTGTAGCTGACCAGAAAAGCGCAGCTTATGAGCGCGTCGAAGATCAGAACCGGCCGGAACCCGAAGAAGCGCAGAATGGGCGCCGCCGTCACCTTCATCAACATCGCGCCGGCGGCGGCGACGAAAGTGACCGATCCGGATTGAAAAGGATTGAGACCGAAGCCGACCTGCAGCATCAGCGGCAGCAGAAAAGGCATCGCCCCGATGCCGAGGCGAAATATCGAGCCGCCGAGGATGCTGGCGCGAAAGGTCGGAAAGGCCAGAAGTCGCAGATCGAGGATCGGGAATTTGCTGCGCCGCGCGTGCAGCCAATAGCCGAGGAGCAGAATGGCGCCCGCAGCGAGCAGGGCGACGACGATCTCTTTGCCGGCGACGCCGCGTCCGGCGATGGTCAGGCCGAAGAGCAGCGATGCCAAGCCCGCGCCGGAGAGCAGGAAGCCCCTGACGTCGAGCGGCCAAGGCTCTTCAGCGCGCACATTCTTGATGAACAGGCCGACGAGCAGTATGCCGAACAGGCCGATCGGCACATTGACGAAGAAAATCCAGCGCCAATGGAAATAGGTGGTGATGAAGCCGCCGATGAGAGGGCCGCAAAGAGGCCCGAGCAGCGCCGGGATCATGATGTAAGAGAGCGCTCCGACCACCTCGGCGCGCGTGACCGAGCGAAGCAACACCAGCCTGCCGACGGGCACCATCATCGCCCCGCCGAACCCCTGGACCATGCGCGCGCCGACAAATTCCCAAAGCGTGCTCGAAAGCCCGCAGAGGATCGAGCCAAAGGTAAAGATAAGGATGGCGCTGCCGAAAATCGTGCGCGCCCCGAACTTATCCGCCGCCCAGCCGCTCGCCGGAATGAAGATGGCGAGCGATAGGAGATAGGAGGTCAGCGCCAGTTTCAGGGTGATCGGATCCTCGTGCAGATCGACGGCGATCGCCGGCAACGAGGTCGAGATCACGGTCCCGTCGAGGGTCTCCATGAATATGGCGCAAGCGACGATAAGCGCCGTAAGCAGATAGCGCGGCAAGGGGGTCCCGGGGGCTATGGGGCGGTGGAGATAATCTAGGGCGTGGCACGGCTTAAGGATAGATGCGGATCGGGCCGCCCGGCCGCAAAGTCGGCTTTGCGCTGCGCCGTAGGCGTGCTATGAGCCGCTGCCAACTTTCATTCCGCCGCGGGTCGCATTCGATTCGCGGCGCTCGTTTAAGGTCCGCGGCCGCGCCGCGCAGGAGTTGGCTATGGCAGACATTGCAAAATCGGCGTTCCGCGAAGCTCTCACCTTCGACGACGTGCTGCTTCTGCCGGGCCATTCCGAGATTCTTCCGGGCGGCGTCGATCTGAAGACCAGGCTCACCGCCGAGATCAGCCTTAATCTGCCGATCGTCTCGGCCGCCATGGACACGGTTACCGAAGCGCGGCTCGCCATAGCCTTGGCGCAGGCCGGCGGCATCGGCGTCATCCACCGCAACATGGACCCGGAAGAGCAGGCCGAGGAAGTCCGCAAAGTGAAGCGCTACGAGAGCGGCATGGTGGTCAACCCGATCATCATATTCCCCGACGAGACGCTCGCCGACGCC
>JASHVQ010000049.1 GCA_030044485.1 Methylovirgula sp.
GATATCCGCCAAAGCGAACGACAACCTTTTGTTAAACTTTGTCCTTTATTAACGAAAGATGCCGGTCCCGAGCCGGCCGAGTCCAGAGGTTAGCGCCTCGGTCTCACACCTCCCCAACATCAACTTAAGAGCCGCTTCGGCGGCTCTTTCTTTGGGCGCCGCACCGCTTGCCGGCCGGGCCGGATCCATTAACCTTAGCGAAGAGTTAATGCCCATCCGCGCTTTGAAGGGCCTAGGATGTGCAGCGTGCCGGCGTTTGCGTCCAAGGTGTATCAAAATGGTTTTATTGGGGATCGAGGGGACGGTGTCCTTCGCGGACAAGCTTGCGAGCTCCGAGTCCTTCAAGCTGTTGTTCCGCGAGGGCATGGCGCTCGTCGAGGAAACCGCCGCCTATCTTGACGGCGACGGCCGCGACGAGGCCAAACAGCTCTCGCGCCTCGCCGCCCTCGCCTATGCGACCGAAAGCATGCGCCTCACCACGCGCCTGATGCAGCTTGCCTCCTGGCTGCTGCTGCAACGCGCCGTGAACGAGGGGGAATTGACGCAGGGCGAGGCAGCCGCGGAAAAGCGCAAGGTGCGCTTGACCGAACAGCTGATTTCGACCGGTCCCCAGGTCCTCGCGAAATTGCCGCCGCGGTTTTTGAATATCGTCGAGAAATCCCTGCGCCTGCAGGGCCGCGTTCTGCATCTCGACCGGCTGCTCAATCCCGCCGCCAAGGGCGCCCCGGAGCCGCCTGCGATGCCGCTCGAGCCGCAGCTCGAATTGCTGCGCGCCGCCTTTGCCTTAAGCGATTGAAACCGCCTATTTCTTCTTCAAGCCGAGGTTGCCGAAGCGCGAATTGAAGCGCGTCAGCCGTCCGCCGCGATCGACAAGATGCTGCGATCCGCCGGTCCAGGCCGGATGCGTCTTCGGATCGATGTCGAGGTGCAGGGTCGCGCCCGGTTCCCCGTAGGTCGAACGCGTGAGGTATTCATTGCCGTCGGTCATGACGACCTTGATGAAATGATAGTTCGGATGACCTTCGGATTTCATCGCGATGCTTTCCCGCGGGGCGCGCCGGCGCCCGGAATGAAAGGGGCGCCGTAGCGGCGCCCCTATAGAACGTTCGAAGCCGGCTCACAAGCCGGAAATGCCTATTCGGCCGCAACCTTCTTGGCGTGGAACTGGGCCGCCTCGGTCGAGTCGCGCAAAGCGACCGTCGAAGACTTGCCGCCCGAGAGAACTTCCGCCACCGCATCAAAATAGCCGGTGCCGACCTCGCGCTGGTGGCGGGTCGCCGTATAGCCGTTCTTTTCGGCGGCGAATTCGGCGTCCTGCACGTCGCAATAGGCAGCCATGCCGCGATCGCGATAATCGTTGGCCAGATCGAACATCGACAGATTGAGCACGTGGAAGCCGGCCAGCGTCACGAACTGGAACTTATAGCCCATGGCGCCCAGCTCACGCTGGAATTTCTCGATCGTCGCCTGATCGAGCTTGGCGCGCCAATTGAACGAGGGCGAGCAATTATAGGCCATCAGCTTGCCGGGATATTTCTTGTGGATGGCCTCGGCGAATTTGCGCGCATCCTCAAGGTTGGGATGCGAGGTCTCCCACCAGAGAACGTCGGCGAGTTCCGCATAGGCGAGCCCGCGCGCGATGCAATAATCGACTCCCGCCTTGACGCGGAAGAAGCCCTCGGGCGTGCGCTCGTTCGATTCGATGAAGGCGCGGTCGCGCTCGTCCACGTCGGAGGTGATGAGTTTGCCCGATTCCGCGTCGGTGCGCGCCACGATGAGCGTCGGCACCCCGCAGACGTCCGCCGCAAGCCGCGCCGCGGCAAGGCTGCGCTCGTGTTGGGCGGTCGGAATAAGCACCTTGCCGCCCATGTGGCCGCACTTCTTCTCGGAGGCGAGTTGGTCCTCGAAATGCACCGCGGCCGCGCCCGCGTCGATATAGGCCTTCATGATTTCGAACACATTGAGCGCCCCGCCGAAGCCGGCCTCGGCGTCGGCGAAGATCGGCGCGAACCAATCGCGCGTGACTTTGCCCTCGGCATGTTCGATCTCATCGGCGCGCTTCAGCGCGTTGTTGATGCGGCGCGCGACGTCCGGGCCGGAATTCGCCGGATAGAGCGATTGGTCCGGATACATGGTGCCGGCGACATTGGCGTCAGCCGCCACCTGCCAGCCCGAAAGATAGATGGCGTCGAGCCCGGCGCGGACCTGCTGGACGGCCTGATTGCCGGTAAGCGCGCCCAGCGCATGGACGTAGGGCTTCTCATGCAGCAGCTTCCAGAGCTTGTTGGCGCCCTTTTCGGCCAGCGTATGGGCGATCGGGAAGGAGCCGCGCAGCCGCTTGACGTCGGCCGGCGTATAGGGGCGGCGGATACCCTCGAATCGCCCCTTCGGCGCGGAAGGCACCAAATCTTCGAAACTGGACGGATTGCTCATCATCGTTCTCCGGACGCGCACGGCGTTGACAGCGATTGACAACAAAGGGACCAAAAACCCATGTCGTGCTCCGTATAAGGGAGAAAACCCCCAAAACCGCAACCCTCCCCCTTGCAAAATCGGGTTGGCTTGTAAAGCCAAGACAAGGTAAGTTGTCAATGTGTGAAGAAATTTACTTCAGGGTTTAGCGCATGGCAGCGGCGCAATCTCCAGGTTCCCGCAAGATCTTCGCCGGCGCAAGGCTGAAGCGGCTGCGCCGCGAACGCCGAGTGACGCAGGCACGCATGGCCGAGGAGCTCGACGTCTCGGCCAGCTACCTCAACCTCATGGAGCGCAATCAGCGGCCGATCACCGTGCAAGTGTTGATCCGGCTCGCCGACGTCTATGGCGTCGACCCGCGCGAATTCATGGAAGGCGAAGCCGATCAGACGATCGGCGAAATCGAGCAATTGCTCGCCGATCCGATCCTGCGCGAGGTCGGCGTGCCGCGTTCCGAGGTGCAGGATGCCGCCGAACATGCCCCGACCATGCTCTCCGCCATGCAGCGGCTCTATCGCGCCTATGCGGCGGCGCGCGAGGCAAGCGAAGCGAGCCTGACGCAGCGCTCCGACCCCGACCGCACCGAGGCGATCGTGCATGAAAGCCCGGTCGACAGGGTGCGCGCCATCCTGCACGCGCAGCGCAATTATTTCCCCGAGCTCGACGAGGCCGCCGAAAAGCTCGCCTCAGATCTGGCGCTTGGCGGCCATGAGCTTTTCTTCGCGATCTGCGAACATTTGCGCGCCCGGCACGGGATCCGCGTCCGCGTCCTGCCGGTCGACGTCATGGGCGAGCGGCTGCGCTGGTACGACCATCATCGCCGCCAGCTCATGATCTCCGAAGTTCTGGAACAGCCCGGGCGCACGTTCCAAGCCGCCTATCAACTCGCCTATACGGATCTCGAGACGGTGTTGAGCGACCTCGCCTTGAAATTCGAGCCGGGCGACGAGCAGGGACGGCGCCTGCTGCGCGTCACGCTCGCCAATTATTTCGCCGCCGCCTTGATGATGCCCTACGGCAAGTTTCACGAGGCGGCCGAACTGTCCGGCTACGACATCGAGCTTTTGGGGGCGCGCTTCGGGGCGAGCTACGAACAGGTCGCGCATCGCCTGACCACGCTGGCGCGTCCGACGGCGCGCGGCATTCCGTTCTTTCTCGTGCGCGTCGACAGCGCCGGCAATGTCTCGAAGCGCTTTTCATCGGGGCGCTTTCCCTTCGCGCATTTCGGCGGCACCTGCCCGCTCTGGAACATTCACGGGGCTTTCGGCGAGCCGGGGCGCATCCTGACGCAAGTGGTCGAACTGACCGACGGTTCGCGCTGGTTCTCGATCGCCCGCAGCGTGCGCCGCGGGGTGACGCCGCATGGCGCGGTCGAACCGCATTTCGCCATAGGCATCGGCTGCGAGATCAAATATGCGGGCCGCCTCGCCTATGCGAAGCGGCTCGATCTCGCCAGCCTCGAAGCCACGCCCATCGGGATCAACTGCCGTCTCTGCGAGCGCCCCGCCTGTCCGCAACGCGCCGCGCCTCCCGTGCTGCGCCCGATGAACGTCGACGAACAGATGCGCACGGTGTCGCCGTTCACGTTCAAGGAAATCTGAGGAAGAAAATCCGCGAAGGCCGCGTGATTTCAGCTCAGGTTCGCGGCAACCGAGTTGAATGTCCCCGAGAGCTTGGTACCGAGTGTGGTAACGGCACCAATGATTACGACGGCAATGAGGCCGGCGATGAGGCCGTATTCGATGGCCGTAACACCCGATTGATCTGTCATGAATCGCGTCAAAAGTCTGGGCATAGAACGAACTCCATGTCACGGCCCATCAGCAAATTCCCGTCTCCCTCATTTACGGAGCGGGAATGCGACGCAAAATACCAAATCACGCGTTACGATCGATTTAGGGAGTCCGCATCAATTAAGCTTAAAACTCTCCGATTCCGGCAACTCGTCGGCCGCGCTGCCGCTTTTTCAAATATGAATCGCGCGCTTCTCCGCCGCGAGCGCCGCTTCGCGCACCGCTTCCGAGAGCGTCGGATGCGCATGGCAGGTGCGTGCCAGGTCTTCGGACGAGCCGCCGAATTCGATCAGCACGCAGGCTTCCGCGATCAATTCGCCGGCGCCGGCGCCGAGGATATGCACGCCGAGTACCCGGTCGGTTTCGGCGTCAGCGAGGATTTTAACGAAACCTTCGGTGGCGCGCATGGCGCGCGCCCGGCCGTTGGCGCTGAACGGGAACTTGCCGATCTTATAGCCTATGCCGCTCGCCTTCAGCTCCTCTTCGGTCGCGCCGACCGCGGCGATTTCCGGCGCCGTATAGACCACGGAGGCGATCGCTTCGTAGTTCACATGCCCATGCTGTACGGCGAGGATTTCGGCGACCGCGATTCCTTCGTCCTCGGCCTTGTGGGCGAGCATCGGTCCGCGCACCACGTCGCCGATGGCGTAGATGCCGGGCACGTTGGTTTGGAAATTCGCGTCGATGCCGACGCGGCCGCGCTCCATCGCCACGCCCAATGCTTCAAGACCGAGGCCTTCCGTATAGGGGCGCCGGCCGATGGCGACGAGCACGACGTCGGCCTGGCGTGCGATCTCCGGGCCGCCTTGCGTCGGCGCGATGCTCACCGTGACGCCTTTTGCGTCCTTCTCGACCTTCGTGACCTTGTGGCCGAGGAGAAACGCGACGCCCTGCTTCTCAAGGATACGCTGAAACGCGCCGCTCACCTCGCCGTCCATGCCGGTAAGGATATGGTCCAAAAATTCGACGACTGTGACTTGCGCGCCGAGCCTGCTCCAAACCGAACCCAGTTCCAGGCCGACGATGCCGGCGCCGACGACAAGCAGCTTGCCCGGCACTTTCGGCAAAGACAACGCGCCGGTCGAGGAGACGATCTGTTTCTCGTCGATCTCGACGCCCGGCAGCGGCACGACGTCGGAGCCGGTCGCGATCACGATGTTCTTGGCGGCGAGCGCCTGCTTGCCTCCGTCGGCGGCCGTTACTTCGACCTCGCCCGCTTTCTTGATCGTGCCGGTGCCGACGAAAGCGTCGATCTTGTGTTTCTTGAGCAGGAAGCCGACGCCGTTGACGTTGGAGGCGACGGTATCGTCCTTGTGTTTCATCATCGCCTTCAGATCGAGACCGAGCTTGCCGACCACGACGCCAAAGCCGCCGAGCGCATGTTCGGCCTCGGCGAATTTCTCCGAAGCCTGCAGCAGCGCCTTCGACGGAATGCAGCCGACGTTGAGACACGTGCCGCCATGCGTCTTGCGTTTCTCGACGACCGCCACGCTGAGGCCGAGCTGCGCGGCGCGGATGGCGCAGACATAGCCGCCGGGCCCGGTGCCGATCACGACGAGATCATACGCCATAACGCAAATTTTCCCGTAGAAATGGCCCGCTTATTTCTAGGCGTCGACGGTCATAGTTCCAAGATCAGCCGGCCCGGATCTTCGAGCGCTTGTTTGACATGCACGAGGAACGTTACCGCCTCTTTGCCGTCGACAAGGCGATGATCGTAGCTCAGCGCCAGATACATCATCGGGCGGATTTCGATCTTGCCCGAGACGACGACCGGCCGCTCCTCGATCTTGTGCATGCCGAGGATTCCCGACTGCGGCGCGTTGAGGATCGGCGTCGACATCAGCGATCCATAAACGCCGCCATTGGTGATGGTAAAGGTCCCGCCGTTCATCTCCTCGATGCCGAGCGCACCGTCGCGCGCGCGTTTGCCAAGATCGGCGATCTTCTTTTCGATTTCGGCGAGGCTCAGCCGATCGCAGTCGCGCACGACCGGCACGACCAGACCCTTGTCGGTGCCGACCGCGATGCCGAGATGGTAGTAATTCTTGTAGACGATGTCGGCCCCGTCGACCTCGGCGTTGACCGAGGGGATTTCCTTGAGCGCATTGACGCAGGCCTTGGCGAAAAAACCCATGAAGCCGAGCTTGACGGCGTATTTCTTCTCGAACGCCTCTTTGGCGCGGGCGCGCAATGCCATGAGCTCGCTCATGTCGACCTCGTTGAAGGTCGTGAGCATGGCGGCGGTGTTCTGCGCGTCCTTCAGGCGGCGCGCGATGGTCTGACGCAATTTCGTCATCCGCACGCGCTGCTCGCGGCGCGCGTCCTCGACCGGGGCGGGGGCGCGAACCTGGATGGAGGCCGGCGGCGTTGCCGGCGAGGCGATGGCGGCAAGCACGTCGCCCTTGAGAACTTGGCCGCGCTTTCCGCTGCCGGCAATCGCCGCGAGGTCGATGCCTTGGTCGGCGGCGAGCTTGGCGGCGGCAGGCGCCGGCGCCATGGGCACCATGGACGCCGAGCCTGCAGGTTGCGGCGCCGGCGTTTTCTTCGCGGCGGCTTGCGGCGCGCCCTCGCTAATCGCGCCGAGCAGAGCGCCGGGGCCAACCGCCTCGCCGCTTTCGGCGGCGATTTCCGCGAGCACCCCCGCCGCCGGCGCATTCACTTCGAGCGTGACCTTGTCGGTCTCAAGCTCGACGATAGGCTCGTCGGCGCGCACCGCCTCGCCCGCCTTTTTGAACCAGCGCCCGACGGTGGCTTCGCTGACCGATTCGCCCAGAGGCGGAACGCGGATTTCAGTCGCCATATGCAATCCCCGGCGGCTCGC
>JASHVQ010000050.1 GCA_030044485.1 Methylovirgula sp.
CTCTCGGGCGGCGAGCGCAACCGCGTGCATCTCGCCAAAATGCTGAAGTCCGGCGCCAATGTTCTCATCCTCGACGAGCCGACCAACGACCTCGACGTCGACACGCTGCGCGCCCTAGAAGAGGCGCTGGCCGACTACGCCGGCTGCGTGATCGTCAGCTCGCACGACCGCTTCTTCCTCGACCGCATCGCCACGCATATGCTCGCCTTCGAAGGCGACAGTCACGTCGAATGGTTCGAAGGAAATTTCGCCGACTACGAGGAAGACAAGAAGCGGCGCCTGGGAATCGACAGCGTGATCCCGCACCGGATCAAATACAAGAAGTTCTCGCGCTGAGGCGGCGCGCAAGGCCGCGCTCCGCAAAGCTTTGGCGCGGGCTCAGCGATGCGCCAATTTGACCGCGAGGCCGGTGACCGAGACGCGCTTCAGCATGGAAGCGCCCGGCGCATCGCCCACCTCGGCATGATCGACGCCGTAGCCGACCTCGATGATGGCATCGGCATCGCAATCCTCGGCCGCGTCGATCAGGTTCTCCAGCGCCTTGGCCCTGTAGAAATCCTCGGTCATCGCCGAACGCGGCCCATGCCAGCTCGATGCCGCTTGGATTCTACCGATGGGGACGAATTTCTCGCCGTCTGTCTCGCCGTCGAAAATGATGCGCATCTTCTTCTCTTCTCTTTTTCGTCTGGCGCTTTTGGATGAGTTTCATCCGCCCCAAAGCGCACTTGTCTTCGACCTCACACGCCGCCGCGCGCTGCTCGCCATTCGCGTGATTCGCGGCGAACGTCATTTGCTACGAGCTCAACGGCGCAAGTTTGATGACAATGTGGCCTTGGCCGGCAAGCTTCGCGACGCGTGTGATTATGCGTTCACAAAGAATTAAAAGTCCGTTGCATTTCGAGACCCCGACATGGTTTCCGCATATGTGTTGCACGAGAGGGCTCGCAGGTTCGTGATTGCGGCGACGAAATGCGCGTGCATTCACGTTCGCGCGAGCGGCACGCGTTCAAACGCGGTTGCACGTCTGCAAACGAAATCAGGCCGACTGGGGATCGCTACGATACGTCAACGCCCGCAAAGCGACGCCGCGCCCGCGAGCCACGTGCTGCCGCCGGCCCCCGGTCACTCGCCGCACATCCGCTTCGCTGGCGATGAGGCAAGCAAGCTTCGGGCCTACGTCTCGCAGGTCCTTCGGCGCCGCCCTTTACAATATAAACATATCTTTATATATAGTTAGGCAGACCCAAGAGCCGAACCATGAGCGTCAAACCCGAAACCACCTTCCAGTCCCTCCTCGCGGCACTTGCCGCCGCCGCCGAGCCGACCAGGCTGCGGCTGCTTGGCCTGCTTTCCGAAGCCGAGCTGACCGTCACCGAACTGATGGCCATTCTCGGCCAGTCGCAGCCGCGCCTCTCCCGCCACCTGAAACTCCTGGTCGAGGCCGGCCTCGTCGAGCGGCATCGCGAAGGCGCTTGGGTCTTCTTCTTCATTGCCCCCGGCGGCGCTGCGGCGGCGCTGGTGCGCGACATTCTCTCCCGCCTCGGCGCCGAGGACGAGACCCGCACCGCCGACCGGCTGCGCCTCGCCGAAGTGCGCCGCGCCCGCGCCGATCAGGCGGCCCGCTATTTCGCCGCCCATGCCGCCGATTGGGACGAGCTGCGCGCCCTCCACATTCCCGAAGAGCGCGTCGAGGCGGCAATCGCCGAGCTTGCGGGAGCGGGTCCGTTTCACGCCGTCCTCGACCTCGGCACCGGCACGGGGCGGATGCTCGAATTGCTCGCTCCGCGTGCTTCCCGTGCCGTGGGCGTCGATCAGTCGCCGCAGATGCTCGCCGTCGCCCGCGCCCGCCTTGAAAAGGCTGGCCTGCGCAATGTGCAACTCCGCCAGGGTGACATTTACGCTTTGCCCGTCGAGCGCGATTCCTACGATCTCGTCGTCATCCACCAGGTCTTGCATTACCTCGACGATCCGGCCCGCGCCGTGCGCGAGGCGGCGCGCGCCTTGCGCCCCTCGGGCCGCCTGCTCATCGTCGACTTCGCCCCGCATCAGCTCGAGAGCCTGCGCGAACAGCACGCGCATCGCCGCCTCGGCTTCGGCGCCGAAGAGATCGCCTCCCTCCTGCAAGAGGCCGGACTCGATGTGGTGGGCCGACGCGACCTCGTGCCCAACAAAAAGGACGGCGGCAAGCTCACCGTTTCGCTCTGGCTCGGCCGCGACCGGCGCATCATCTCCGATCCGCTTCCTCTGACCTCGCGGGAGTTTGCCTGATGACTCTCGCCCCGCTGTCCGCCGCGCATCCGCGCGCCAGCCATTCCATTTGCTCGGGGATCAACGTCTCCTTCGAGTTCTTCCCGCCGCAGAGCGAGGAAATGGAGCAGATCCTGTGGAACTCGATCACAAGGCTCGCGCCGCTTCGCCCGGAGTTCGTTTCCGTGACCTATGGCGCCGGCGGAGCCACGCGCGAGCGCACCCATGCAACGGTGGCCCGCATTCTTAAGGAGACGACGATCGAGCCGGCCGCGCATTTGACTTGCGTCGGCGCCTCTTGTTCGGAGATCGACGCCGTGGCGCGCGGCTATTGGAACATGGGCGTGCGCCACATCGTGGCGCTGCGCGGCGATCCGACCGGCGGCCCGGGCACATCCTTTGCGCCTCACCCGCAAGGCTACAAAAATTCGACCGCGCTTGTTGCCGGCCTGAAGAAGATCGCCGATTTCGAGATCACGGTTTCGGCCTATCCCGAGGGACATCCCGAAAGCCCGTCGGTCGAACAGGATATCGACATTCTCAAGGCCAAGATCGAGGCGGGCGCGAGCCGCGCCATCACCCAGTTCTTTTTCGAGAACGAGGTCTATCTGCGCTTCCTCGACAAGGTGCGCTCGCGCGGGATCGATATTCCGATCGTGCCCGGCATCGTGCCTGTGCAGAATTTCCGCCAGACGGCGCTCTTTGCGCGCCGCGCCGGGGCCAGCATCCCGCAATGGCTGGCGCAGCGCTTCGAAGGTCTCGACGACGATCCGACCACCCGCCGGCTCATCGCCGCGACCGTCACCGCCGAACAGGTCTTCGACCTGGTTGATCAGGGCATCGACCATTTCCATTTCTACACGATGAACCGCGCCGATCTCGTCTATGCGATTTGCCATCTTTTGGGCGTGCGGCCGGTAAACACGCAAGACGCTCCGGCATGAGCCAGTCAAGGCTACCTGCGTCCGATATAGCCGAAATTCTGCGCGCCGCGGCGGGCGAGCGCATTCTCGTGCTCGACGGCGCCATGGGCACGATGATCCAGACGCATAAGTTCAGCGAGGCGCAGTTTCGGGGCCGGTGTTTTGCGGATTGGCCGCTCGACCTGCGCGGCAACAACGACCTTCTCGTCTTGACGCAGCCGGATGCGATCCGCGCCATTCACCTCGCCTACGCCGAGGCCGGCGCCGATATTATCGCGACCAATACGTTTTCTTCGACGCGTATCGCCCAGGCCGATTACGGCATGGGAGAACTCGTGCCGGAGCTGAACCGCGAAGCGGCGCGCCTCTGCCGGCAAGCGGTCGCCGAAGCGCAAGCCAAAGACGGCCGCCGGCGCTTCGTTGCCGGCGCCATGGGGCCGACCAACCGCACCGCCTCGATCTCGCCCGACGTCAACAATCCGGGCTTCCGCGCCGTTTCCTTCGACGAACTGCGCTTCGCCTATGCCGAAGCGGCCGAGGCGCTGATCGA
>JASHVQ010000051.1 GCA_030044485.1 Methylovirgula sp.
CATGATCGCCAGCGCGAAGGTCACGGCGATTTGGCTGGTAATCGAGAAGCTGAAGGGCAACAGCCCGAAAAGATTGCAGAACAGCACGAACATGAAGATCGTGAAGATCAGCGGAAAAAATTGCATGCCGTCCGTGCCGCCGGTGAGGCGAACCGTCGAAGCCACGAACTCATAGGACATTTCGGCGGCCGATTGCAGCCGCCCCGGGACGATGGAGCGCTCCGATGTGCCGACGAACATGAGAAAGCACACCGCGGCAACGACGAAGATCATGAACAGCGAGGCATTCGTAAAGCTGACGTCGATTCCGAACGGGTGCCAGGCGATAATCGGCTCGATCGCAAATTGATGAATGGGATCCACTTGAAAACCTCTGCAGGCGCGGCTTCCGCCGCTTCTTATCTCGAACCAGGTGCCGGACCGCTAGGTCGCGTTGCAATACGGTAGACGTTGACCAACCCCGCCAGCATTCCGAGAATCAGGAAGACGATGAGAAAGATTGGCGCGGTCTTGAACCAGGCATCGATCTGCCAGCCGATAAGGGGCGCGACGACGACAGCCGTTACAAATTCGACGAGCGCGCGAAATCCCAGATTTGCCGCGCTGATCGATTGGCGTGAAGTCTCGGCATTGTCTTCGTTCGGCTCGGACGGCCGCTGCCGCCGATCGAGCGCCTCGGACAACCTGGCGAGCCTGAGATCCAAGCTCGCCGCCTCAGCATCCCGCCCCGTGTCGCGATCGGCCGCGCTCCGATCGTGCGTTTTCTCGCCCTTTGCCATCGCTGTTTCCCGCCTCGCCTGCAGGGAACAGCGCTCTATAATGTGGTCCGTCGCTAAAAGCGAGCGCCGCACGCCGCCCAAAGGCGACGCGCCTAAGCCACAGACAGGCTTGAGACCGGCGCGCACCTTAAAAACGCCGCGCCGGGCTGTCAAGCTTTCGCCATCTCGGTCACATCGTGCAAGATGCTGGAAATGAGAGTCTTTCCTGGATTTTTGCGGCCGAATGCGGCGCCCCCGGCGCGGCAGATGGCCGCGCTTCGGCCGCGGCCCGCGCGGACGGCGACGCAAGCCGACGCGGCGCTTGTCGCAGACGCACAAGTTGTGACACAACCCTTGCATGGCCGCGACCCTGGGGCGCGGCGCCGAGCGGGATTGGTGGCTTGTGCGATCCCGTCGCCATCTCGTGACGTCGGCCTTTGCTCGTGAATATCAAGCCCTCTAGCTCCGCGCTCGTCGTCGCCGCCGATCCGGCGGACCGGATGTTCGACTCCACCGATCCGATATGGCGCGCCGCGCAGCGGCGTTTCCGGCCGGTGCTGGCGGCCGTCCTTCTTTTTCATTTGACGCTTATCGCCCTTTTGATTTTGGCCGATGAGCCGAATAGGGACGCAAACCTCCTGGACAAGGAGATACCGGTCGAGATCATCGTCCAGCCGCCGCCCCCCCCGCCGCCGCCGCAGAAAAAGGTCGAGCAGCCGAAAATGCCTCCGCAGAAGCAGAAATATCTGCGCGAGGAGCAGCCGGCCTACGACGCGCCGCGCAATCCCAACAACGAAACCCTGAAACGGCTGGCGACCGACAATCAGACGCACTCGCCCGTGCAGGCCATGCCCGCGCCGGCGAACGACACCAAGCAAACGCCTCAGCAATTAAGACCCGCGCAAAACGCGGCTCCGGCTCCCGCCGATCACACCGCGGCGCCGGACAAACCTGACAACTCGCCCGATGCGGAGGCGCTCGACAAAGCCGCGCCGCTCAAGGAGGACAAGTCCAAGCAGCGAATGAAGGAGGCCAAGGAAAGGGCGACGCTTCCCGACGACCAGAGAGAGGCCGTCGCGCGGCAGCTTGCCTCGCTCGAGCCCTCGCCCGACTATTCAATCGCGGCGGAATCCAAGATCGCCCCGGTGAGCGGCGGCACGGAGGACATGCGCTATCTCGCGGTCCTCTACGGACTGATCATGCGCCAGCAGCACTTCCCCTCGAGTGCGCATCCCCGCCACACGAATTCGACGGCGATCGTCGCTTTCTGGATCGACGAGACGGGCGAGCTTGTGCATGAGGCGCTTTATCGAACGAGCGGCTATCCCGAACTCGATGCGGAAGCCTTGGCCGATGTAAGACGGGCGGCTCCGTTTCCGGAACCGCCCATGGATGAGCCGCATGGCTTTCTCGCGCAGATGGTTTTTCCGCCGAAATAGCCGTGCCAGTCTCTTATCGCGTAGCGGTCTTAAGAGCGTCTTCGATCATTGCTGCGCGGCAAGCGCGTCGGCGCCGGCCTTGTAAATGCCGTCGATCGTCTTCTGCGCGTCGGCATCGCTCGTGCCCTTCTTGGCCTTATATTTGCCAGTCCAGACAACTTCCGAGCCGCTTCCGTTGGGAACGACTTTGATGGTCGAGAAATAATGCGATACCGGCAACGGGCTCGAGACGATCGTGTAGGAATAGCTCATGCCCTTGGCATCCCACTTCAAGAGGCGCTCGACGATCGTGCCGCCGCCCTTGAGGCTAAGGGTGCGTATTTTCTTGCCATGCGATAATTCGCATTTCGCGACTGCTGGGTGCCAGTTGGCGATGCCGCAAAAATCGCCAACCTTTCCCCACACGACGTCAGCCGACGCCGTCGAGTTGGCCGTGTAGCTCGATTCGACTGCGGCTGCGGACACGCAGGAAAAAATAAGCGCGGCCGAGCCGGCCGCGAAAACGACGATCTTATTCATTGAGCGTTTCTCCGTTCCTTCCCATTTCCCTCTCTCGGGAGCGGCAGCTTAGCCTTGCGGCGTGCGAACATGCAAATCCCGCGAGCCGGGTCGCAGTCGCGCGACGACCCTGATGCGGAAAGGCGCAGCCGATCATCTTGGGATCGCTCTGTTTTTGGCGAATATCGCTCAGCGGCGCGGGCGGCGCGCAAACCGCGCCGGGTGTCTGCCGGCGCGGAGCGAGGACGACATTAGAGTGGCGCCGGATTCTTAGTGGTGGATGACCATGACGTGATGATGATGGTGGTGCCAATGATGGTGGTGGACGATGACCACGTGATCGGCGAAGGCCGCGACGGGAGCGAAAGCGATCGCTGAAGCCAAGACGGTTGCAGCCAAGATTTTCTTCAGCATTAGGATCTCCTCAAGACGGGAACTGCGGTTTCCCCGCAGTTCCGGGACGCTTATCGGCAGCCGATCCTTAACCTCGCCTGAACGAAGAAGTTGCTCTTGCGTCAAGGCGCAGCTTGGAAAAATTTTTGCGAGTGCGATGAAAGTTCCGGAGGCGGTGCCTCTAGACCGCCTCGAGGAATTGCTCAGCTTCGGCAAGCTCGACCGACACGATCTGGCTGACCCCGCGCTCGGCCATGGTGACCCCGAACAGACGATCCATGCGTGCCATGGTGATCGGATTGTGGGTGATGGTGATGAAGCGCGTGGCGGTGCGCTTGCGCATCTCGTCGAGCAGATCGCAGAAGCGCTCGACATTGGCGTCGTCGAGCGGCGCATCGACCTCGTCGAGCACGCAGATCGGCGCGGGATTGGTGAGAAAGATCGCGAAGATGAGCGAGAGCGCCGTGAGCGCCTGTTCGCCGCCCGAAAGCAGCGACATGGATTGCAGCTTCTTGCCCGGCGCCTGAGCGAGGATTTCGAGTCCGGCTTCCAGCGGGTCGTCGGATTCGACAAGCCGCAGCTCGGCGGTGCCGCCGCCGAAGAGGCTGGTGAACAGATCCTTGAAATGCGCGTTGATCGCGTCGAAGGCGGCGAGCAGCCTTTCGCGGCCTTCGTTGTTGAGGTTTTGGATCGCCTGCCGCAGCCGCCGGATGGCTTCGGTAAGATCTTCGCGCTCGCTCGCAAGACTGGCGCGCGAGGCTTCGATTTCGCTCAGTTCTTCCTCGGCGCGCAGGTTCACGCCGCCAAGCCGCTCGCGCTCCTGCTTCAGGCTTTCGAGCTTGGTTTCCACGGCGCCGGCCTGCGGCAGCGCCGCCTGGCGCTCGACCTGTGCGATCTTTGCAAGTTCGCCCGGCTCGCATTGCAAGTCGGTCGCAATATGATGCGCAATTTGTTCGAGGCGCTCGCGCGCCGCTTCGAGGCGCGCCTCGCTGCGCGCCTTTCCTTCGCGCGCCACGCTCATGTCGTCCTGGGCGGCGCGCGCCAGGCGGTCGGCATCGGCGAGACGCCGTTCGGCCAAAGCGCGCGCGTCGGCGGCACGGCGGCGCGCGGCCTCCGCCGTCTCGATCTTTTCGAGCAGCGCCCGGCGGGTGCGCAAGAACCCGTCCGGCGCATCGGCGAGCTTCGCCTGTTCCGCGCTCGCTTCCGCAAGGCGCGAGTCCAATTCGCTGATCTGCAACAAGGCGCGCTCGCGGCGCGTCTGCCAGGAGCCGCGTTCCTCATCGATCGCCTGGCGGCGCTGCGCGCGCATTTGCGCGGCCTGGGCGAGTGCCTGAACCTCGCCGCGCGCTTCGGCGGCCGCGGCGCGGTCGCGCGCAGCGGCGTGGCGCGCTGCCTCGAGTCTCGATGCAAGCTCAGTAGCCGCGGGAAGCCGCGCCAAAGCTTCTTGGGCCTTGGCGTGGTTGTCGCGCCCCTCTTTGAGGCCCGCGCCCAAGCGTTGCTCGGCCTCTTCGCGCCCCGAAAGACGAGCCGCGACCTGGGCGCGTTCGCGCTCCGCGGCGGCGCAGCTTTCGCGCATGGCCTCGAGGCCGTGCATGGCCTCGCGGTGCCTTTGCCGCGCCATACCTTCTGCCTCCGCCTTGCGGGACAGGTCGGCACGGACGTGTTCGGCGGCCGACTTCAAACCATCGGCGGCGGCGCGTGCCGCTTCCGCATCGCGGATCAAATCGTCGAGACGGTTCTTCTCGGCAAGCCGGCGCGCGGCCGGAGTCGAGACTTCGGCGGCCAAGGTGAAGCCGTCCCAGCGCCAAAGATCGCCTTCGACCGAGACAAGCCTTTGCCCGGGGCGCAGCCGGGCTTGCATCGCCTTGCCCTGGTGCTTGGCGACGACGCCGATCTGCGCCAGCCGGCGCGCCAGCGCGGGCGGCGCTTGGACATGCATTGCGAGCGGCGTGACATCGGCCGGCAAAGCGGGATCATCGGCGGCGCCGATCGTCGCCCAATGGGCGGGCGCCGCGATATTCGTCGACGCATCGAGATCCTCGCCGAGCGCGGCACCCAGCGCCGCCTCGTAGCCCTTGGCCACGCTCACCTCTTCGATCGCCGCCGGCCAAAGGTCGCTGCTCTCGGACTTGAGCAGCTTTGCCAATGTCTGCGCTTCGGTTTCGAGACTCTGCGCGTTGCGGTCCGCCTCCTGGGCCGGCACTTGGGCGCGGGCATCCGCTTGGCGCGCCTCGGCCTGCGCGGATTCCGCGGCAAGCATTTCGGTTTCCGCGGCTTTTACGGCGGCGATCGCCGTTTCGAGCGCGGCTTCAAGTCCGGTTTGCGCACCGGCCTTGTCGAGTTCGCCGCGCAGCTTTGCGATATCCTGCGAGACCGACGCGAGTTCGGCTTCGAATTGCGCAAGTCTTTGCGCTTCGTCGCGCAAAGACTTGCCAAAGGCCTCGCGCCGCGCCTCAGCATCCGAGAACGCACCTTGCGCCGCAGTCAGCGCCGCCTCCGCGGCGGCGAACGCGGCGTCGGCTTGCGCGAGTTTTTGGCGCGCGGCAGCCTCGGTATTTGGATCGTCGGCGGTCTTCGCCAATTCGGCGGCCTCCGTGTCGAGCCTCGCCAGAGCGCCGGCGGCATCCTCGATCAGAGTCCGCTCGCGTCCGAGGTCGGCGTGCATCTCGGCGATGCGCCGTTCGAGCTCGACCATCCGCGCCTTGGTGCGCCGCTCCTCGCCGTCGAGCGTTTCGCGGGCGAGGATGAGCTTCTGCAGATCGCTCCCGGCAGCCGCCTCCGCATCGCGCAGCCCCGGCAGTTCGGCGGCGACCGCGGCTTGCTGACGGGCGGTCTCGGCTTGCCGCAAAGTATCGTCGGCGAGTTTCTTGAGATCGGCCTCGAGATTGCGCTCGGTCGCGGCCAGAGCCTCTGTGGCTTCGCGGTGATTGACGAGCGCCAAAAGCGCCTCGTTGCGTTTGATGTCGGTGGCGAGCGCGCGATACCGCGTCGCCTGCCTTGCCTGACGTTTGAGAGCGTCGATCTGCGTCTCGAGCTGCCGCACGACGTCCTCGAGGCGGTTGAGATTGTCTTCCGCGCCTTTGAGCCGCAGCTCGGCTTCGTGGCGGCGAGAATAAAGGCCGGCAATGCCCGCCGCCTCTTCGAGAATGCGGCGCCGCTGCTGCGGTTTGACGGCGATGATCTCGCCGATCTGGCCTTGACGCACGATGGCGGGAGAACGCGCCCCGGTCGAGGCATCGGCAAAGAGAAGCTGCACGTCGCGGGCGCGCACCTCGGCGCTGTTGATGCGGAAGGTCGAGCCTGCTTCGCGCTCGATGTGCCGGCTGATCTCGATGATTTCGGTCGAGTTGAAAGCGGCCGGCGCGCTGCGGTCGCCGTTGTCGAGCACGAGGCGCACGTCCGCCGAATTGCGGCTCGGCCGCGTCGTGCTGCCGGAGAAGATCACGTCGTCCAT
>JASHVQ010000001.1 GCA_030044485.1 Methylovirgula sp.
CGAAACCGCCGCGCTGGCGCTCAAGATGCGTCCAGGACCGCACCAGACGCGACTTCTGGTAGGTGAGATGCGCAAGTTCGACCTGCAGCGCGCCTTCGCGCGTTCGCGCCCGCCGCCCGAAGATTTCGAGGATCAGACCGGTTCTGTCGATCACCTTGGCGGAGAAGGCTTTTTCGAGGTTGCGCTGCTGAACCGGGGAGAGCGCGCAATCCATGACGACGAGATCGACTCCCTGCTCGCGAACCTGCGCGGCGATCTCTTCGACCTTGCCCTGCCCCAGAAACGTGGCGGGACGAATTTGCGCGGCTGTTGCGACTTTCGCGGCGACGATTTCGACGTTAATGGCCTGCGCAAGCCCCCGTGCCTCTTCGAGGCGCGCCTCGCGCGAACGTTCAGCGGCCGGACTTTGCGGCATCGCCGTTGCGCTCGAAGGGCGGCTGCGCGGCGCAACGTAGGGAACGATGACGAGCGTTCGCGTCGCCCTCTTTTCGGGCGTCTTTTTCAAATCAGCCTCGATGCCGCAATTCGATCGCGTCACGATTCCGCCGGCGCTTCGTCGCCCGGCTCGAACATCTGAATTGGATGCCCCGGCATGATGGTCGAAATCGCATGTTTGTAGACGAGCTGCGAATGGCCGTCGCGCCGCAGCAGAACACAGAAATTATCGAACCAAGTGACGACGCCCTGCAGCTTGACGCCGTTGACCAGAAAGATCGTGAGCGGAACCTTGTTCTTCCTGACGAAATTCAGAAACGTGTCTTGCAGATTTTGAGTACGTTCTGCCGCCATTTTCTTGTCCGTTCTTTTTTGAGGCCGCGGTCAGCCGGAGCTTATCGCGACCCAGATTATTGCAGAAATGCCACAAGTTGGATCGGCCGGCAGCCTGGCGAGCCGATCGCCGCCATTAGATATTTGCCGCGCACGCACCGCAAGCGGGACTTTATCCCGAAGATGGGGGTCCTAAGTCTGCCGGCCAAGCCGGCGGCTCAGAAGCTGGCCTTCGCGACGCTGTGAAACCGCGCCCGTAAGGAAATTGTAAGCGCGCCCGGTTTGCCGTTGCCGATGGGCGTCCCGTCGATCGAAACGACCGGCATGACGAGCGTCGAAGCCCCGGTCACGAAGGCTTCGCGCGCGTCTTTGGCCTCGGCAAGACTGAAACGCCGCTCCTCGAGCCGTAACCCTTCGGCACCGATCAGTTCGAGCAAAGTGGTCCGCGTGACGCCGCGCAAGATGGCCTGATCCACATGTCTCGTGACAATCACACCGTCGTGAGTGACGATCCAGGCGTTGGAAGCCGCGCCCTCGGTGACCATGCCTTCGGCATCGACGAGCCAGGCCTCGTAGGCGCCCTTCTCCTTTGCCGCCTGCCGCGCCAGCACATTGGGCAAAAGCCCGATCGTCTTAATGTCCGGGCGCTTCCAGCGCAGATCCGGCATGGAGACGACGGCGATTCCCTTGGCGGCCTGCGCCTCGCCCTTTGCGGGGTCGAGGGCGCGAGCGGTGACGACCAGGCTCGGGGGGACGGTTTCGGGCGGAAAACAATGATCGCGCGGCGCCACGCCGCGCGTCACCTGGATATAGAGATAGCCGTCGGTCACCCTGTTGCGGGCGATGACCTGACGCGCGATGCAGGCCAGTGCACCGCGGGCCAGAGGTTCGGAAATCCTCAGTTCGCCGAGCGAACGGCGCAGCCGCTCCATATGGCGGGCTTCGTCGATCAGCGCCCCACCCCTGATCTCGCAGACCTCGTAGACGCCGTCGCCGAATTGGTAGCCGCGGTCCGCGATAGAGATGCCGGCGCGCGCCTGCGGGAGATAGCGGCCGTTCACATAGGCAATGCGACCCACTCGGAGCTCCGCGCCGTCAGTCTATTCCCAGCGACTTCAACTTGCGATGCAGCGCCGAGCGCTCCATGCCGATGAATTCCGCGGTCCGCGAAATATTGCCGCCGAAGCGGTTGATCTGCGCGACAAGATACTCGCGCTCGAAGACTTCGCGCGCGTCGCGCAACGCAAGACTCATCAGCTTCTCCCCGCCCGTACCATTGGGGGTCGACGGCACAAGCGCGCCGATCTCGGAGGGCAGCATGTCGGAGGTCAGTTCGGAATCCGGATCGCCCGACGCAAGGATCATCAAGCGTTCGACATTGTTGCGCAATTGCCGGATGTTGCCCGGCCAATCGTGGGATTGCAGAACCGCCATGGCCTCGGCGGCGATCTTGCGGCGCGGCAGGCCGGTTGTGGCCGAGATCTGCTCCATGAAGAAATCGATGAGTTCGGGAATGTCTTCGCGGTGCTCGGACAACGAGGGGACGCGGATCGGCACGACCGAGAGACGATGGAAGAGATCTTCGCGAATCACACCTTCGTTGATGAGGCGGGGCAGATCGCGCGAACTCGACGAAAAAATCCGCACGTCGACATGCACGCGCGTCGTCCCGCCGACCCTTTGGAAATTCTGATCGACGAGGACGCGCAAGATCTTGCCCTGCGTCTCCTTGGGCATGTCGGCGATTTCGTCGAAGTAGAGCGTGCCGCCGTGCGCCTCTTCGAGCGCGCCGACCTTGCGGCCGCGGCCGTCCTTGCCTTCGATGCCGAAAAGCTCGACCTCCATCATTTCGGGGGTGATGGTCGCCGAATTGATGACGACGAACGGGCCGGAGGCGCGGTTCGAGGCATCATGGATGCAGCGCGCCGCAAGTTCCTTGCCGACGCCCGGCGCGCCGGTAATGAGCACGCGCGAATTGGCCGGCGCGACGCGCTCGATAACCTGATGCAGCTGGTTAATGACGCTCGATTTGCCGACGATGCGGTTGGCGCCGCCGGCCCGCGCCCGCAGTTCGCTCACCTCCCGCTTGAGACGCGAGGCTTCGAGCGCCCGCTCCGCAACCAGCACAAGGCGGTCGGCCTTGAACGGCTTTTCAATAAAATCGTAGGCGCCCATTTTTATGGCCGAGACGGCCGTTTCGATGTTGCCGTGGCCGGAAATCATGACCACGGGCAGGCTTGGATGGGCGCTCTTGACGACCTGAAGAAGCTGCAGCCCGTCGAGATGCGAGCCCTGCAGCCAAATATCGAGAAAGGCGAGATGCGGGCGACGTGCTTCGATGGCGGCAAGCGCTTCGTCCGCATTCTTGGCGGTTCTTGTTCCGTGACCTTCGTCCGACAATATGCCCGAGACGATGTCACGGATATCGGCTTCGTCGTCGACGATCAAAATATCGCTTGGCATTTTACAAATCACGCTCTTTCATTTGGCGCTTTCCTGCGCCCGCTCCGGCTGGCCTTCTTCGGCAGCCGCAGCTCGCGCAACATCGCCCCTGGGGAAATAAAGCCGGACGCAGGCGCCGCGTCCGTCGGCTGAATCAAGAAGCTCGATGCCGCCGCCGTGATCCTCGAGAATCTTGGCGACGATGGCGAGGCCGAGACCCGTGCCTTCGGCGCGGGTCGTCATGTAGGGCTCGAGCAGACGGTTGCGGTTCTCGCTCGGGAATCCCTTGCCGTTGTCGGTCACGAAGATCTCGACGAGATCGTCGGGCGTCACGTCGAGCAAGACCGCGATCTTGCCCTTCAGCGGCTCGATCTCGCCCTGCGCGGCGATTCCTTCCGTCGCGTTCTTGACGATATTGGTGACCGCCTGCGAAAGCAGCCGCCGATCGAAATTCGCCATGACCGGCGTCTGCGGCAGGCGGTCTTCGAATTCGATGTCCGGATGGCCGACGCGCATCAGGAAGACGACGCGGCGCACGCAGTCGCTGAGATCGTCGGGCGTCAGTCTGGCGCGCGGCATGCGCGCGAAAGCCGAGAATTCGTCCACCATGCGCTTGATGTCTTCGACTTGCCGGACGATTGTTTCGATACATTGGTCGAAGACGTCGTGGTCGTCGGCGATGAGCCGGCCATATTTGCGCTTCAGCCGCTCGGCCGAGAGTTGAATCGGCGTCAGCGGGTTTTTGATCTCGTGCGCGATACGCCTTGCGACGTCCGCCCAGGCGGCGGTTCGCTGCGCGGCGACGAGATCGGTGATGTCGTCGAGCGTTATGACATAGCTCTTCTCGGCGCGTCCGCCCGGCTCCGTCGTGACGAACAGGTTGAAGATACGGTCGCGCCCTGCCCTGTTGACCGCGATCTGCCCGCGCACCAGGCGCGCATTGCTGGCGCGCGCCTCGGCAAGCCATGGCGCGGCCTCGGGCAGGACCGTGTCGATGGATTTTCCGGCGGCGCCCGCTTGAGCTTGCGGCATGAGGCGTTCGGCGGAGGGATTGACCACGGTGATCTGTCCCTTCGGCCCGACCCCGAAGACTGCGACGGGCACTCCGGAAAGCACCGCCTCGGTAAACAGGCGGCGCTCGTCGATGAGATTGCTCGCCGCGATCAGCCGGCTCTGCTGCAGGCGCAATTCCGAGGTCATCTTGTTGAATGTCTCGCCGAGATGGGCGAGATCGCCTTCGGCGGGATTGACCGCGACCTGTACCCGAAGATTGCCGGAGCCCACTTGATCGGCGGCGGCGATCAGCCGGCGGATCGGGGCGACGAGACCATTGGCGAAAGAAAGGCCCACCCAGGTCGCCGAAAGCAGCATGATGAGCGCGACAAGGACATACATGGTCGCAAAGGCGATCTGAATGTTCTGCCGGTAATTGTCGAAGGCGTCGAACAGCGTGACGAAGCGCGTCGCCTGGCGCGGAAAATCGACGCTGAACGGCTCGATCGGGCGCGCCACGTAAAGAAACATGTCATTGAAAGCGTTGAGCTTGCGCAAGGCCGCGAACGTATGGCCGGCGTCGATGATCATGCAGAGCGGTTCGCCGCTGCGCGCATCCTGAAAGTCGTTGGGCTCGGGATGCACGATGGTCGTCCCCAGCGTAGCCCCGGTATCGACTTTGGCTTCGATCCCGCCGTCGGGATGCATGATCGCCGCGGCGCTAAAACTCAGGGCCTTGATGCGCGACGTGAAAAACTCGTTGAACAATTGCCGGTCGGTCGTGAACAGCGCTTGGCCGCGATCGAGGTCCGAAGCGGTGAGCTGCGCTTCCTGCAGCAGCGTGCGGCACTGGTCCTCGCGGAACAGCCGCGCCGCGTCGACCGTATGCTGCAGATAATTGCGCACGTCGCGCATGAAGACGGGATTGAGGCTGCGATCTAAGATCGCCGAGCCGACGACCGCCATGAGGATCGCCGGAACGATGGCGATGACGGTGAAGAGACCGACCGTCCTGATATGCAGCCGCGCCCCCGCGGCCTGCGCGCGCCGCGCCGCAATCAGGCTCCAGCCCTCGGCCACCACGAAGCCGATGAGCACGAGGATGAAGAGCACGTTGACGAGGAACAGGCTGAGGACGATCACGTCGGTCGGCGCGATCGGCGTATAGCCGGCAAAAATCAGGAAGCTCGTCATCGCCGCGGCAATGGCGAGGACTACTGCGGCAAGGCCCAGTTTGGTCAAAAGCCGCGGCCCTTTGCGTGCCGCGCTTGAACCAGGATCGGTTCCCGTTTCGCTCATCCGGCTCGGCATCTTGGCATAGGAACGCCGCCGCGGAGGCAAGCGCCGGCGTTGCGCAAAAACAACGCTGTTGCAGAATTACGACATTTCCGGGGCGCGTCAGCGCGGCAGGCGCATCAGCCGAATGTCCAGATCCTTGACCTTCTTGCGCAAAGTGTTGCGGTTGAGGCCCAGAAGCTCGGCGGCCTTGATCTGATTGCCGCGGGTCGCGGCGAGCACGGCGGAAATCAGCGGATATTCGAGTTCGCGCAGAACGCGGTGATAGATGCCGGGCGGGGGCAGGCTTTCGCCATAGGCGCGGAACAGTTCCGAAAGATGCCGCTCGACCGCCAGCGCCAAAGTCTCGGCGCGCTCCGGATCGCGGCGCTCCTCCGATTGCGGCCTTGACGCGAAAGAGGAAAAAAACGGCGAGGAATCGGCCGAGAGTTCGGTATCGACCAGTTGCTCGGAAATCGTCTCCTGAGGATAGAGCGCCGCAAGGCGCCGCACCAGGTTTTCGAGTTCGCGAATATTGCCCGGCCAGCGGTGGCGCTTCAGCCGTTCGAGCGCCGCAGGCTCGATATGTTTGAGCGGCAGGCCTTCGGCCGCGGCCAGCGCGAAGAAATGCTGCACCAGGTCGGAGATATCCTCGGCGCGCTCGCGCAGCGGCGGCAGCCGCAGCGGCACGACGTTGAGGCGGAAGAACA
>JASHVQ010000052.1 GCA_030044485.1 Methylovirgula sp.
CGGCGCGAACTCCCGTGAAACTTTAGATGAGGCGGCCCTATTTCGCCAGCGCCCGGACGCGAAGCGTAAGCCGCGAAACTTTGCGGGCGGCCGTATTCTTGTGAATGATGCCTCTTTGCGCCGCGCGCACGATGACGGGCTCCGCTTCGGAAAGGGCTTCGGCCGCGGCCTTGGCATTGCCGGCGGCGATGGCTTCTTCGACCTTGCGGACGCAGGTGCGCATGCGGCTGCGGCGCGAACGGTTGACGTCGGTCTGCCGAGCGGTTCGGCGCGTGGCCTTTTTGGCCGAAGTGGTATTCGCCATTCCTGAAGTCCTGGATGAAGGAAAATTTGCAGGCGCGGCGAAGCCTTAATGCCAAGCCGCAAACGTCGGAAGGCGCGCTTATAATTGCGTGGCGCGCGAGCGTCAATGCGGGCGAGCCTTCAGCGGTTCTTGAAGTCGGGTTTGCGCTTTTCGAGAAAGGCCGCCATCCCCTCCTTCTGATCCTGCGTCGCAAAGAGCGATTGGAAGAGCCGGCGCTCGAACAGAAGTCCTTCCGCCAAAGGCATTTCCTGAGCCCGGTTGATGCTCTCCTTGATAAGCATCGCGGCTTGCGCCGGCATGGCGGCAATGGCCGAAGCAATTGCCAGCGCTTCCGCCTCCAGTCTTTCGGCCGGAACGAGGCGTGCCACGAGCCCGGCGCGTTCGGCCTCCTCGGCGTCCATCATCCGGCCCGTGAGGCAGAGGTCCATCGCCTTGGCCTTGCCGACGGCGCGCGTCAGCCTTTGCGTGCCGCCGCAGCCCGGCATGATGCCGAGCTTGATCTCCGGCTGGCCGAACTTGGCGCCTTGGGCGGCGACGATGATGTCGCACATCATGGCGAGTTCGCAGCCCCCTCCCAAGGCAAATCCCGCGACCGCGGCGATGGTCGGCTTGCGGACTCTGGCCAGCCGCTGCCAATCGGCGACGAAATCCTCGGCGAGCGCCTCTCGATAGGTCTTGGCCTGCATTTCCTTCACGTCGGCACCGGCGGCGAAGGCTTTGGACGAGCCGGCAAGCAGGATGCAGCCGATCTCAGGCGCACTCTCGAAGGCATCGAGCGCCGCGTTCAATTCCTCGATCAAGGCGGCGTTGATGGCATTGAGCGCCTCGGGCCGCGTCAATCTTACAAGGCCCACTTTGCCGTGGGTTTCGACCGCAATCATCGCCATGCTTGCCTCGAATCGCCGCTCGCCGGCCGGCCACGTTGCGATAGCCGCGCCCGGCTGCGGCACGGCGAATCGATGCCCGGCAAACTTGCCGCGCGCCCAACCATTGTTACGGTTTGTAACCGGATTTGACTTATCGTTCCAACCGTCTGCTTCTAAACATGTTAACTGAGTTCTCGAGGCAAGGGCGGGGGCAATCGGCGCGCCGTGAGCAGGTTGCGTTTTGCCGCATGGCCTTGGGAATGTTATGGCTTTGCCGATGTCACCGGACTGTCGGGCGCGCCGACTGCGGGGCAGGAGTGGCCTCTTAGCTTGGATAAAAGGCATTGGTCGTAAGAATAAACAGCCTCGCCGATTATGCGAGCAAGCGCTTCCGGCGCGCCGGCAAGGGCTATCTCGAGGAATACGACCCGTTTTTCGTGGCGATCGACAGCGCGCGGCGCGAAGTCGAGGCTCAGGGCAAGCATTTCGTCAGCTTCGCCAACTACGATTATCTCGGCATCGCCGGTCATCCCGCCGTCAAGGCCGCCGCCGGCACGGCGCTCGAGACTCTGGGGGTGGGCGCGCTGGCCTCGCGGCTGGTCGGCGGCGAACGCTCGACCCACCATGGCTTCGAGGAAAGTCTGGCGCAATTTCTCGGCGTCGAGTCGGTGCTGACTTTGGTCTCCGGCTATCTCACCAACGTCACGACGATCTCGCATGTCATGAACACGCATGACGCGATCTTCATCGACGAGCTTTCCCACAACAGCATCATTTGCGGCGCCAAGGGTACGAGCGCCACGACCATCGTCTTCCGCCACAACGATCTCGACCATCTCGACGCGCTGTTGCGCGAGAAGCGCGCTACCTATCGGCATGTATTGATCGTCGTTGAGGCGCTCTACAGCATGGACGGGGATATTGTCGATCTGCCGCGTCTCCTCGAGATCAAGGATCGGCACAAGTCTTGGCTTCTGGTCGACGAAGCGCATTCGATCGGCGTTCTGGGCCAGGACGGGCGCGGCCTTTGCGAATATTTCGGCATCGACCCGGCGCAGATCGATCTGATCATCGGGACGCTGTCGAAGACGTTCGCCTCCTGCGGCGGTTTCATTGCCGCCCGCGCCCCGATCGTCGAGTGGCTGCGCTACACCCTGCCCGGCTTCGTGTTCAGCGTCGGCCTGTCGCCGGTGATCGTCGCCGCCGCCCATACCGCGTTGCAAGTCGTCAAAAAGGAGACCTGGCGCGTCGAGCGGCTTCGGCAGAACGCCGATCTCTTCATCGAACTGGCGCGCGAAGCCGGACTGGATACCGGACCGGCCGTCGGCCGCGGCGTCGTGCCGGTACTGTTCCCCGACAGCCATGAGACGCTCGCCGCCTCGCGCCATCTGATGAGTCACGGCTATTACGTCCCGCCGATCTTCCAAATCGGGGTCCCGAAGAACCAGCCGCGGCTGCGTTTCTTCCTTTCGGCGGCTCACAAGAGCGACGATATCCGCAACGTCGTCGGTCTGCTCGCCCGCCGGCCGAACCGGGCCGCGTTCTCGACGCAGGCGGCAAGCGCCGCGACCTAGCCGGCGGATCGCGCGGCTTCAACACACGGGTTGGAAGTATGAGCCAAATCGCGGTCGTTCCCGTCAACGGCACCACGGCCTTCCTCGATTTCTGCAAGGTGCCGAGGCTCATCTACAAAGGCGCCAAAGGATTTGCCGCGCCGCTCGACGCCGAGCGCTGGACCTTGCACGCCGCCAAGCTCAACCCGCATTTCGAGCTCGTCGATCACGCCGCTTGGCTCGCCCGCAAGGATGGAAAGCTTGCCGGGCGCATCACGGCGCAAGTCTACAAGGAGGACACCGTCCCGAACGGCGCGTCGCGCCTGCAGTTCGGCTGCTTCGACGCCATCGAGGACGAAGCCGTGGTCGATGCCCTGCTGCAAAGCGCGGAAGCCTGGCTCCGGTCGCATGGCGGGGGCGTGGTGCACGGACCGTTCTCGCCTTCGATCAACAGCGAATGCGGCATGCTGGTCGATGGCTTTTCGGCCACGCCGATGATCTTCATGCCTTGGAATCCGCCCTATCTTCCGGCGCTTCTCGAACGCCGCGGCTATCGCAAGGCGCGTGATCTCATCTCCTACCGCTACGATGTGACCGACGCGGATCGCTTCGATGGTCCCAGCATTCTGGCGCGCCCGGAATGGCGCGACCGTCTGAAGATTCGCAATATCGATCTCAAGGCGCTGAAGACGGAGGCGGCGCTGATCGTCGATATTTTCAACGACGCCTGGAGCGGGAACTGGGGCTTCGTCCCCTTCACCTACGACGAATTCATGTCGACCGCCGACGCGCTGAAATACATCATGCCCCCCGACGGCGGCTTCATCGTGGAGTTCGAGGGGCGGGCTCAGGCCTTCGGCATCGTCCTGCCGAATCTGCACGAAATCACCGCCGACCTCGACGGCAGGCTTCTGCCCTTTGGACTGCCCCGCGTGATCGCGCGCCTCTTCAATCATCAGTTCACCGCGGGGCGGCTGTGCCTTTTCGGCATCCGTCGCTCCCTGCATCGCAAGGCCGCCGGGGGCGCCGTCATCCTGGCTTTCGTCGAAGAATGCCGGCGGCGTTCGGCGCGCTATAAAAGCGTGAAACACATCGAATTCGGCTGGGTCCTGGAGGATAATCTGGGCATGCGCCGGCCGATCGAGCTGGCGGGCGCAAAAATCGACAAGATTCACCGCATTTACGAGAAGGATATCGCCGCGCAAGCGCCGCGGATGGCGGCGGAATAACCGCTACATTGGCCGCATTCCAATGCGTCGCTGGCAGGCCCGTGGCCTTCCGGCCAATCGACTTTCCGCCGCGGACGATGTATCGATTGAAGAGATCCCGGAGGGCTGTGCGAGGGCTGTGAATGAATATTGCGGTTCGGGACGAAGACACGGAAGCGCGCAAGCTAGGCGATGAATCGTTCCTGCGCGCCGAACCGATGCGGCCGCATCCGCAGCGGCGCCGCGAAATCCTCGCCGCGCATCCCGAAGTCGCCTCGCTCATCGGCCACGATCCTCTGACCGCGGTGATCACTATCGCCGTCGTGCTCGGCCAGACGGCGATTGCCGCGCTCCTCGGGCGTCTCGGCGTTTCCTACTGGTGGCTTGCGATCCTCGTCGCCTACGGCGTCGGCGCTTTCGCCAATCACGCCATGTTTGTCGTCATCCACGACGCGGTTCACAATACGATCTTCAAGTCGCCGCTCGCCAATAAGTGGATCGCCATTATCGCCGACCTGCCGAATACGTTCCCGACGGCGATGGGCTTTCGCTGCTACCACCAGAAGCATCATTCGCATCTGGGCGATTACGATTACGACGCCGACCTGCCCGGACACGTGGAGGCGCGGCTCGTCGGCAACCGTTGGTGGGCGAAGGCGCTTTGGCTTTTTGGCTTCGCCTTTTTCCAGATCACCCGGCTGGCGCGCCTGAAAGGAACCGTGCCGTTCGGCGGACGCTGGACCTACATCAACACCGGCGTGATCATTCTCTACGACGTCGCCGTGACCTATTTCTTCGGGATCAATGCGCTGATTTATCTCTTCGCTTCATTCTGGTTTTCGGTCGGGCTGCATCCGCTCGGGGCGCGCTGGATCCAGGAACATTTCACCTTCGATCCGGAACAGGAAACCTACGACTACTACGGAGCGCTCAACAAGGTCGCGCTCAACATCGGCTATCATAACGAGCATCACGATTTTCCGGACATTCCCTGGACGCGGCTGCCGGACTTGAAGCGCATGGCGCCGGAGTTCTACGACAATCTGAAGGCGCACCGTTCCTGGACGAAGCTGTTCTTCACCTTCATTTTCGATAAGCGCTACACGCTTTATTCGCGTGTCGACCGCAGCGCCGCCAACATGGCGCGCTTCTCCTGAGCTTCTAGCTCTTGCCGATCGTCGTCGGGTCGGGCGCCACGTGGCGTGTCTTCGGCGTGCGCTTGAACTGTTCGCGCCGCCCGAAGAGCGTCCTCAACATCGACGGCGCGTTGGAAACGCTGATGTAGATCATCAGCGGCGGAACGGCGGCGAGCGTCAGCGCATATTGCAGAAGCGTGCCGCGGCGCAGCACGAAATAGGGCACGAGCGACATGCCGATCGAGACAAGCAGCACCAGGCTCCAGATGAAGGTCATGAGCGGCACATAGGGATGGGGATGCAGGCCGCGCAGCAGCAGACAGACGATGAAGGAAACGGTCGCGACGGCGACGAAGGGATAGAAGGCCTGAATGAGGATCAGGGCGCTCGCCGAGAGCTTGCGGCGAACCGACCAGTGCGAGGCCCAGACTTTCATGAAAAGCTTGCGCGCCACTTGCACGAATCCATTCGACCAGCGCCGCTGCTGCACGCGCCAATGGCGTACCTGATCGGGCACGAGGCCGGGCACCGAAGGTTCCATGAGGAAAATGCCGTGCCAGTCGGCGAGGCCGGCGCGCACCGTCAAATCGAGGTCCTCGCAAAGAGAATCCCCCGACCAGCCGCCGGCCGCGTCGATCGCCTCGCGCCGCCAGAGACCGCCCGTGCCGTTGAACTGGAAGAGCCAGCCGGCGCGATAGCGCGTCGCTTGTTCCATGATGAAATGCGCATCGAACATGAGCCCTTGGGCGCGCGTCAGCCAGTTGGTGCGATAATTGATGAACTCGCAGCGCGATTGCAAAAAGCCGGCCTGCGGATCCGCCAAAAGATAAGGCACCGTCACGCGCAGCCAGTCGCGCGGCGGGCGGAAATCGACGTCGAGCATGGCGATGATCGGCGCGTCGCTGCGCGCAAGCCCGGCGGCGAGCGCCCCCGCCTTGAAGCCGTTACGCTCCTCGCGGCGCAAATGCAGAACGTCCAGGCCTTGGGCGCGCAACTTGTCGATCACGCTTCCGGCGAGCGTCGAGGTCTCGTCGGTCGAATCGTCGAGAAGCTGAACATGCAGCCGATCTTTCGGCCAATCGAGATCGGCGACGCTGTTGAGCGCGTCGGCGACCATTTCGGGTTCGTTGAAGACGGGGATCTGCACGAGCACATGCGGCAGATCCGGCGCGGCGATCTTCAGAGGCGGCAGCGGCGCGCGCCAACGCGCGCCCCCGAAAAGTTCCAAAATATTGATGGCGATGAGAAGTAGGAAACTTCCGCCGACGAAGGCCAGACCAAAGACGGAGACCGTCAAAACGGCATCAAAAAAGATGCGCAGTGCTTCGATCTTGCTCAAGCACGCATTCCCCGTCTATGCGCATCATCTTGAACCGAAAATAGCCGCCAAAACAAGCGGAATAACCGAGAATCGCGCTTATGAGCGCAGCCTTTCGTCGGTTTCCGGTACGTTCACGTCGAATTGAGCGAGCAGCCGGTCGGCGAGCCGCGGCGGCAAGAGACGGGCCAGCCGCGCCGCCAAATAAAGGCGGCGCGGAAAGACAATCGTCGCTTTGCCGCGTGCAAGCCCGCTTTTTATGATGTCCGCCGCCCGCGCATCGCTGATTTCGAACGGTTTCGCCGCCGAAATCTTCTCATTCAGCGGCGTTTTCACGAAGCCGGCGATCACCAGGCTGACGAGAACGCCGCGTTCTTCGAGCCGGCCGCGCAGAGACTCGGCATAGGCATGAACCGCGGCCTTGCTGGCGCAATAGGCGGGCGAATAGGGCAGCCCGCGCAGACCGGCGATCGAACCGATGAAGGCGAGCTGGCCGTGACCGCGTGCGCACATCGCGCCGATCAAAGGCTCGACCGTGTTCAAGACGCCGAGCAAATTCGTGGCAAGCAGCGCCCGCACCGCTTCGGGCTCTTCGCAGAGGCCTTTGCCGGCAAGCCCGGTGCTTATGCCGGCGTTGGCGATGGCGAGATCGAAGGGGCGCGCCGCATCCCGGGCGGCGATCCAGGCGTGCATAGCATCGCGGTCGCGGACGTCGAGCTGCACGGTGACGACGCCGGCGCCTCTGGCTTTTGCGGCCGCCGCGACATCCCGCAATCGCTCGGCGCTGCGCCCGATCAAGGCAAGCTCGGTGCGCGGCGCCGCATAGGCGAGCGCCAAGGCCCGGCCAATGCCGCTCGAAGCGCCGGTGATCAGGATGGAACGCTGTTCCGGCATGTCAGACGAGCGTCGCTTCGGCGATGACGACGATCTCGCGCCGTTCGTTATGCGCCAGGAGACGCAACAGCACATGCGGCTTCTCGCCGGCGCCGATCTCGACGACGCGGCCCGACATCTCGACGCTCTCGCCGGCGAGGAGCGGCCGCAGGAATTTGGCGGCAAGCTTTTGCAACCTGAGATCGGGACGCCAAGCGGATATCGCCGGTTCGAGAGCGCCCATCAGCAGCATGCCGTGCACGGGCGGTGCTTCAAGCCCCACGCGGCGCGCGAGATCCGCATCGATATGGATCGGGTTGTCGTCGCCCGACGCCGCCGCGTAACGGCGCAGAGCGTCGAGATCGAAGCGCACCCCGCGTAGCGGCAGCCTTTCGCCGAGCGGCGGCGCGGAGGGAGGCGAAGAATTTTTGGCCGCGGCGCTCATTGTCGCGGCAAATCCAGGGCTTCATTCCCATCCGGCGCGACGATGCGCAGGATCGTCTCCATGGTCAGGCAGAGGCCGCCGTCGGGCGCGGCGACCTCGGAGCGCACGACAAGCCGCGGCGGCCTGGCCTCGCGCCGCATTTCGACCTGCATGCGATAATCGGCATCGACGACGAGCGCGCTCCGATAGTCGAAGCTTTGCGATTCATGCAAAGGGATCCATCCGCTCTCGCCCATGATCCGCGCCGCGGCGGCGCGGATTTCGGGATGTGCCAGCCAGCGGATCGGAAACGTGAAAGGCACGCGCGAGGCTTGCGTGCCGATCTCGCGGGCAAAGGCTGCGACCGCATCGGCCTCCGTGCGGACCGGCAAGGGTTCGAGACGCAGCGGCGCGCCGACGCCTTCGCCCGGCGTATCGCTCATTGGCGGCCTCGCTCGCGCACGCCCTTAAGCGGTGCGGCGTAAAACGAGAACCGCATTGATCCCTCCGAAGGCAAA
>JASHVQ010000053.1 GCA_030044485.1 Methylovirgula sp.
TGGCGGCGAGCGTCGGAATCTTGGCGATGAGCCGCATCGAGGCGGTCATGCGCTGGCTGGCTTCGGAGATGTCGGTCGAGTCGTGATAGAAGGCCGAGAGGGCGCCGACGCTCGCGACCAGCACCGCCATAGGATGCGCGTCGCGGCGGAATCCGTTGAAGAAGCGCGCGATCTGCTCGTGCACCATCGTGTGGCGCCGGATCCGGTAGTCGAAATCGGCGCGCTGCGAGGCGCTCGGCAATTCGCCGTAGAGCAAGAGATAGCAGGTCTCGAGGAAATCGCCGCGCTCGGCGAGCTGTTCGATCGGATAGCCGCGATAAAGCAGGATGCCTTCGTCGCCGTCGATATAGGTGATCTGCGACTCGCAGCTCGCGGTCGAGGTAAATCCCGGGTCGTAGGTGAAAACGCCGGTCTGCGCGTAAAGCTTGCCGATGTCGATGACCGACGGGCCGATCGTGCCGGTCTTCACCGCAACGGGAATGGCCTTGTCGCCAAGGGTGATCATTCCCGTCTCCGGGCTCGTGGGAGCCTGCTTCGTTGCGTTCAGCATGGGAGCCCGCCTTCCTATGGGGCACGCCCCGGTCCCTTGCACCGCAGTCAAAACGGGCGGCAATGGGGCCCCGAGTGGTGCACTGCAATATCACCTAACGCATAGCCGCCTAAGGTTCAAGCGGCCTCGATGCGGCTGTGCAAAATGAGCGGTTCAAGGCAGAACGCTCATTTATCAACCAGCCTGATCCTTAATCCGCGCCAGACTTTCTCCGCGGCCCAGCACGTCGAGCACGTCGAATATGCCAGGCGAGGTGATACGCCCGGTTAATGCGGCGCGCAGCGGCTGCGCGACCTGGCCCAGTTTCAAGTTCATCTCCTCGGCATAATCGCGCACCACGCTTTCGGTTGCCGAAGGCGACCAGTCTTCGAGGGCCGAAAGCCGCGCCAGAAGAACGGCGAGATGCGCGCGGCCGCCGTCTTCGAGAACGCCCTCGGCCTGTGCATCGAGGGCGAGCGGACGCTTGGCGAAAAGGAAGGTCGCGCCGTCGCGCAATTCGACGAGCGTCTTGGCGCGTTCCTTGAGGCCGGGCATGGCGGCGAGCAATTTCTTCTGCGCCTCGGCGTCGAGCCTTGAGGGGAGATCGTCGCGCGGCGGCAGATGCGGCCAGGCGGCGACCAGCGCGGCGAGCAGATCGGCATTGTGCATCTGCCGCATGTAATGGCCATTCATGTTTTCGAGCTTGGCGAAGTCGAAACGCGCCGGCGAACGCCCGACATGGGCGAGATCGAAGGCCTCGATCATCTCCTCCATCGAAAAGAATTCTTGGTCGCCGTGGCTCCAGCCGAGACGCACGAGATAATTGCGCAGCGCCTCCGGCAGATAGCCCATGGCACGGTAGGCATCGACGCCGAGCGCGCCGTGGCGCTTCGATAATTTGGCGCCATCGGTTCCGTGGATCAGCGGAATATGCGCCATGACCGGCACCTGCCAGTCGAGCGCCTGATAGATCTGCATCTGGCGGGCGGCGTTGGTCAGATGATCGTCGCCGCGGATGATGTGGGTGACGCCCATGTCGTGATCGTCGACGACGACGGCGAGCATATAGGTCGGCGTGCCGTCGGAGCGCAGCAGCACGAGGTCGTCGAGATTTTCGTTCGCCCAGGCGACGCAGCCTTGCACCTTGTCGTCGAGCACGGTTTCGCCGCTCTGCGCCGCCTTCAGGCGGATCACCGGTTGGATGCCGGGCGGCGCCTCGGAGGGCGCGCGCTCGCGCCAGCGCCCGTCGTAGCGCGGCGGCCGGCCTTCGGCGCGCGCCTTGGCGCGCATATCGTCGAGCTCTTCGGGCGTCGCATAGCAGTAATAGGCCTTGCCTGCGGCGAGCAATTGCTCGGCGATCTCGCGATGCCGGCCGGCGCGGCGGAACTGGTGGATAACTTCGCCGTCCCAGCCGAGGCCGAGCCAGGCGAGCCCGTCGAGAATGGCGGCGATCGCCGCGTCCGTCGAGCGTTCGCGATCGGTATCCTCGATGCGCAACAGCATTTTGCCGCCGGAATGGCGGGCAAAGAGCCAGTTGAAGAGGGCCGTGCGCCCCCCCCCGATGTGCAGAAAGCCGGTTGGGCTCGGCGCAAAGCGGGTAATCACCTCGTCGGCCATGGAGGGGAGATTGCACGCATGACCTGCCGGGACAAGCCCGTCAAAGCGAAAGCCGGGCCTTGCAAGGTTAACGGCGCGGTCCGATCATGCCGGGGCAGGGGCGTTCATGACGGATCTTGCGGGGTCTGGCGTTGCGACGGGCGCGGCCCGGTTGCGTTGGGCGGCGCGTCTGAAGGGCGCGCTCGGCGATCCGCGCCGCCTGCTCTTCGCCGCGCTCGCCGTCGAGATCGCCGAGCGGCGCTTTTTCCTCTGGCTTCCGGTCGCGGCGGGCTCGGGCGCCGTCTGGTACCTGCTTGCCGACCGCGAACCCTCGCTTTGGTATGCGGGGGCGCTGGCGCTTCTCTTCGCGGCGCTCGCCTATGGGCTGCGCGCCAAGCGGCTGGCTTTCGGCATCGCGCTCGGCCTTTCTTGTTTCTGTCTCGGGCTGCTCGCCGCCGGCTGGCGCGCCGCGCAGGTGGCGGCCCCGGTCGTCGGCCGCATCGAGGTCGCAACGCTCGAAGGCTTCATCGAGGAAATGGACTTTCGCCAGACGGGGGCGCGCTTCCTGCTGCGGCCGACCGCAGCCGAAGGACTTGCGCAAGGCGCGATCCCCTACCGCGTGCGGCTGACGATCGCCCGCACGCCGCCCTTCGAGGCCGGGACTTACGTGCGCCTCAAGGCGCGGCTTCTGCCGCCGGCGCAGGCCAGCCTGCCGGGCGGCTATGATTTCGCGCGCGAAGCATGGTTTGCGCGGATCGGGGCGGTTGGCAATGTGCTAGGCCGCGTCGACGTGCTCACCCCTCCCGCGCCGCCCGATCTCGTATCGGGTTTCATGATGGGAGTGGATCGAATCCGCAATGCTTTGGCGCTTCGCGTCTACGAGACGATCGGCGGCGAGCCCGGGGCGATCGCCGCCGCCATGGTGACCGGCAAGCGCGATCTTCTCTCCGACGATACGAAAGACGTGATCCGCGAGGCCGGCATTTTTCACATCATCACCATTTCCGGCGTGCAGATGACC
>JASHVQ010000054.1 GCA_030044485.1 Methylovirgula sp.
GGCGGCTTTGGCGAGTTTCGAGCCGGCGCCCGGACCGGCGACAACGAGATCCGTTTTCTTCGACACGGAGGCGGCGACTTTGGCGCCGAGCCGCTCGGCCTGCGCCTTGGCCTCGTCGCGCGTCATATGTTCGAGCGAGCCGGTAAAGACGATCGTCTTGCCGGCGACCGGGCTTTTCGAGACGATCTCTTGCATCGGCAGGGGCGTCACCTGCTTGAGCAGCGCGTCGATTTCCTCCTCGTTGTGCTTTTCCGCGAAAAAATCGGCGACCGCTTCGGCCACGACCTCGCCCATGCCCTCGATATTGTCGATCTCGGCGCGCGCCTCCGAGCCGGGCTTGGCGACGCGCGCCGTGGCGCGTAACGCCGCGAATGTTCCGAAATGCCGCGCCAGGCGGCGCGCGTTGGTCTCGCCGACATGTCTGATCCCCAGAGCATAGACGAAGCGGTTGAGCGGGATCTGACGGCGGGCCTCGATGGCGGCGAAGAGATTGCCGACCGAAGTCTCGCCATAGCCTTCGCGGTCGGCGAGCTTGGTCTTGGCATGGGCGTCCCGCGCGGCAAGCGTGAAAATGTCGGCCGGCTTGGCGATGAGACCTTCGCGATGGAATTGCTCGATCTGTTTCTCGCCCAGGCCTTCGATGTCGAAAGCCTGACGCGAGACGAAATGCTTGAGCCGTTCCACGGCCTGCGCCGGGCAGATCAGAGACCCGGTGCAGCGGCGCACGACGTCGGCGGTTCCGGTCTTGGGATCGATCTCGCGAACCGCCGCCGAGCCGCAGACGGGGCAAATTGTCGGGAAGCGGTAGGGCTTGGCGTGTTTCGGGCGTTTTCCGAGCACCGGACCAAGCACCTGCGGAATGACATCGCCGGCGCGCTGAATGCGCACGGTATCGCCGATGCGAATGTCCTTGCGGGCGATCTCGTCTTCGTTGTGCAGGGTCGCATTCGAAACGACAACCCCGCCAACGGTCACCGGATCAAGTTTGGCGACCGGCGTCAAAGCGCCGGTGCGCCCGACCTGGATCTCGATGTCGCGCAATACGGTCGTGGCCTGTTCGGCCGGAAATTTATGCGCCGCCGCCCAACGCGGGGCGCGCGAAACGAAGCCCAGCCGCTCCTGCAGCGCGAGGCTGTCGACCTTGTAGACGACGCCGTCGATGTCATAGGGCAGCGACGCGCGGCGGCTCTCGATGTCGCGATAATGGCGCAGCAAATCTTCCGCGGAATGGCAGAGAACCGTCAAAGGATTGACCGGCAGCCCGTATTCCTTGAAGGCGCGCACCATGCCCATTTGCGTCGTCGCCGGCATGTGGCTGACCTCGCCCCAGGCATAGGCGAAGAAATGCAAGGGCCGCCCGGCGGTGATTGAGGCGTCGAGCTGGCGCAGCGAGCCTGCCGCCGAATTGCGCGGATTGGCGAAGAGCGGCTTTCCGGCCTCGGCTTGACGGGCGTTGAGTGCGGCGAAATCCTCGCGCCTCATATAGACTTCGCCGCGCACTTCGAGAACGTCGGGCGCCTTGCCCTTCAGGCGATGCGCGATTTCGCCGATCGTCTTGACGTTGGCGGTCACGTCCTCGCCTTCATAGCCGTCGCCGCGCGTCGCCGCCTGGACGAGTTCGCCTTTTTCGTAGCGCAGCGAGCAGGAGAGGCCGTCGATCTTCGGTTCGGCGGTAAGCGCCAGCCGCGCATCCGGCGCAAGACCGAGAAAGCGCCGGATACGCGCCACAAAGTCCTCGACCTCGGCGTCGGTGAAGACGTTGCCGAGCGAAAGAACCGGCACTTTGTAGCGGACCTTGGCGAATTTCTCGGCGGGCGCGGCGCCGACCTTTTTGCTGAGCGAGTCCCGCGTGGCAAGTTCCGGAAAGGCCCTTTCCAGAGCCTCGTAGCGGCGGCGCAGCGCGTCATATTCGGCATCCGAAATCGTCGGCGCGTCTTCGCGATAATAGCGCCGATCATGTTCGGCGATTTGCTTGGCGAGGCTTGCGTGTTCGGCGCGCGCCTCGGCTGCCTCGACGTCGCCGGCCGGCCGGGAATTCTTGGCTCGCTTCATGTCCGCAAACTAGCAGGAGCGCGCGGCAGCGTCAGCGAACCCGGAGCGCAGAGCGCCGCGCAGATTGATCTCGATTGCCGCACAAGCTATATTGCAGAAGATATAGCTGCTCCATGCGGATGGGGGAATATGCGCGTTTGCTTACGAGGCGCGAAAGCGCCGCTTTGCGTCCTTTTCGCCGGCCTTTTGCTGCTGCCGCAAGCGGTGGCGGCGCAAACGGCCTCGGGCGACAAGCTTATCGTTTTTGCCGCCGCCAGCATGCAGACGGCGCTCGATGCGATCGCCCCGCTTTTCGCCAAAGAGAGCGGCGCGCAGCCCCGCATTTCCTACGGCTCATCGGCAATTCTCGCCAAACAGATCGAACAGGGCGCACCGGCCGAGGTCTTCATTTCGGCCGACGTCAAGTGGATGGACGATCTCGAGGCAAAGAAGCTCATCGTGCCTGTGACGCGGCGCAACCTCCTCGGCAATTCGCTCGTCCTCGTCGAACCGGCCGATCAGCAGGCGGCTCTGAAGATCGGCCCGGGATTCGATCTCGCGGGCGCCACGGGGGATGGCAAGCTTGCGGTTTGCACGGTCGAGTCATGCCCGGCCGGCATTTATGCGAAGGAAGCCCTGCAGAAACTTGGCGTCTGGGATGGCGTTGCGCCGAAACTCGCGCAGGCCGCCAATGTGCGCGCCGCTTTGAGCCTCGTCGCGCGCGGCGAGGCTAAATTCGGCATCGTCTACGGAACCGACGCCAAGGCCGAGCCGAAGGTCAAAGTGGTCGACGTCTTCCCGGAGGCAACCCACAGCCCGATCGTCTATCCGGTTGCCGTCGTCGCCGGAGCGACGGATCCTTCCGCCGCCGCCTTCGTCGCCTTTTTAAGTTCGCCCGGTGCTGTGAAGATCTTGAAGGATCAGGGCTTCACGATCATCGCGCCATAGGGCGGCGCCTCCTCGGCGGCACGCCGCCGCGAGAGCTTCACGCGATCCCGCAGAAGTTCGCGGCGGCGCAAAGTCCGTTGCTAATAATTCGGCCAGCAATGCGCGCCGTAGGGGCCGAGATGGAATCCGGGAGGACAGGGGCGAATGCCGCCTCCCCAATAGCCGCCCCATTGGCCGCCCGGCCGACAATGGCCGTAAGGCCCGCGATGCCCGTAAGGACCGCAGCCGCCGTAGACCAGGGTCAGATGCGGGCCGGCCGCGTCATTGAGATTGGCGAGCGGAACGGCGCCCGCGCTTCCTCCTGCCGTCAATGCGGCGGCAATCATGATTGGAATAATCCCTTTCAGCATGGGCAGTCTCCAAATCTTTGTCTTATGATCGTTGCTCCGCGGAGCCGGCCGCGAGGCCGTGCCCCAAGCGGATCTCGACAATAGCGGCGTCACGCCCCGCACGTAAATCCCGGCATTGAGCTTCGATCCAAATCAGGTGCTTGCATTAAGATTCTCACATTATGGATGCGGGCATTCGCAGAGCCGCAATGACGAGCGCCGTGCTCCTCATAGTCGCGGCCTGCGAAGCCAAGATGACGGAAGGTTTTGATGCGCAAACGCGTTGCGGTGCTGATGGGCGGCTTCTCGGCAGAACGCGAAGTGTCGCTGAGTTCAGGCGAGGCCTGCGCCAAGGCGCTCGAAGCCCAAGGCTTCGACGTCACGCGCCTCGATGTCGACCGTAACGTCGCCGCCGCGCTCGCCAAGCTGCGCCCCGACGTCGCCTTCAACGCCCTGCATGGACCCTATGGCGAAGACGGCATCATTCAGGGCGTCCTCGAAATGCTGCAAATTCCCTACACGCATTCGGGCGTGCTGGCCTCGGCGCTCGCCATGCACAAGCCGCGCGCCAAAGACGTGCTGAAAGCCGCCGGCATTCCCGTCCCCGAAAGCTTGGTGACCGACCGCTTCACGGCATCGAAGGCGCATGCGCTCCCCCCGCCCTATGTCATTAAGCCGCTCGCCGAAGGCTCATCCTATGGCGTCCTCATCGTCAAGGAAGACCGGCGCCTTCCGCCCCAGGAGCTGACCCGCGAAGACTGGCGGTTTGGCGACCAAGTGATGGTCGAGCGCTACGTCGCCGGCCGCGAACTTACCTGCGCGGTGATTGGCGAGAAAGCCCATGCCGTCATCGAAATCAAGGCCGCCGACGGCGGCTGGTACGACTATAATGCCAAATATGCCAAGGGCGGTTCGATCCACGTCCTTCCGGCGAATCTTAAAGAAAATATTTACCGCTTTGTCCAAGAGTTGACCCTCAGGGCGCATAGGGCGCTGGGATGTCGTGGCGTGAGCCGCGCCGACTTCCGTTATGACGACCGCCCCGCAGGTACGGGCGAACTCGTCATTCTGGAAGTCAATACGCAGCCCGGCATGACCGAGACATCTCTCGTGCCCGAAATCGCGGCACATGCCGGCCTGTCGTTCGGTGAGCTCGTAAGATGGATGGTGGAAGACGCCTCCTGCTGCCGGTGAAGGAGGTCTTTTCAACTCCGCCCTCCTCGCCGGCCCACGTCGGAACTTCGAGCATGGCTTTGCGCGCCGGAGCCGCGCATCGCCGGCCGCGTCTGCGGCGCGCGCCGCCGTCCCTCTTGGCCCGCGGCCTTGCATTGCTCACCGCACGCGGCTCCGGAGCAGCCGTTGCCTTGGCGCTGATCGCCGCCGTGGGGTGTTACGGAGTAACGCTCGACGGCAGATACGCGGCCTTTGTCGCCTCGCAAGGGACGATTCCGGATTTCCTGGCGCGCACGGCGGGCTTCGGCATCAAAGGCATCGCGATCTCCGGATTGCATGAGCTTTCGAACCGAGAGATTCTTGCGGCGGCCGACATCGGCCACGCAGATTCCCTGCCCTTTCTCGACGTCACCAAGCTGCGCGCCAGACTTGTCGCCTTGCCGCTCGTCAAGGACGCGAGCGTCAGCAAACTTTACCCGAACCGGGTGATGATCGAGATCGCGGAGCGCCAGCCTTTCGCGCTCTGGCAGAAGGACGGGGCCGTCAAAATCATCGCCGCCGACGGCATGCCGATCACCGTGCCCGACGCAGCGCATTTCACCGACCTGCCGCTCGTGGTTGGCGATGGCGCCAATGCGCGGATCGGCGAATATCTCGCGCTTCTGAAGGCCGCGGGCAGCCTGCGTCCGCGGATCAGGGCCGGCATGTTGATCGCCGAGCGGCGCTGGACCCTGAAGATGACGAACGGCGTGGAAGTCGCCCTGCCCGAGCTCGGCGCTCCCGCGGCGGTCGCCGAGCTCGTAAAACTGCAGCAGCGCCACGGCGTGCTCGACAAAGACATCGTCTCGCTCGATCTGCGCTTTCCCGGACGGCTGATCGCCCGGCTTCCCGATGCGACGCGCGCCCGTCTCGACGCGGAGGCCTCGACCGCCAAAGGCAGCCAGACATGAGCGCACGCATGCAGCCGCCGCGCATGCGCGCCCTTCCGATGCGCAAGAGCGCGCTGCTCTGCGCGCTCGACATCGGCACGTCGAAAATCGTCTGCCTCATCGCCCGCCTCGACCCGATCGACTCATTCGAGTCCTTGCGGCGGCGCACGCACCGTTGCCGCGTGCTCGGCATCGGCCATCAGCGCTCGGCGGGAATGAAGGGCGGCACCGTCGTCGATCTCGATCAGGCGGAGGGCGCGATCCGGCGCGCCGTCGATGCCGCCGAACGCATGGCCGGCGTGCAGGCGGAAAGCGCCATCATCAACGTCACCGGCGGGCGCATCGGCTCGCAACTCTACAACGCTCGCGTCGAAATCGGCGGGCGCGCCGTCAACGAAGCCAACATCCAGCAGGTGCTCGAAGCTTGCGCGGCACGCACCGAGCAGCAAGGCAAGGCGGTGCTGCATTCGCTGCCGACCGGATTTTCGCTGGGCGACACACGCAACATCCGTGACCCGCGCGGCATGATCGGCGACGCGCTCGGGGCCGACATGCATGTTGTGAGCTGCGATGCGACCGTGGCGCGCAATTTGATGCTCGCCGTCGAGCGCTGTCACCTGTCGATCGGCGGCATGGTCGCAACGCCCTACGCCGCGGGCCTCGCGGCGCTCGTCGACGACGAGGCGGACCTCGGCACGACCCTCATCGACATGGGCGGCGGCACGACTTCGATAGGTATTTTCGCGGGCGGCAGTCTCGTGCATGTCGACGCCCTGGCGATCGGCGGCAATCATGTGACGTTCGACATTGCGCGCGGCCTGAACACCAGGCTGGCGGATGCCGAACGGCTGAAGACGCTTTACGGCGCCTGCCTGTCCTCTTTCTCGGACGAGCGCGAGACAATCGCCATCGCACCGACCGGCGAGGATGGCGAGCAGCCGATTCACGTGCCGAAATCGCAGCTCTTGCGGATCATACGGCCGCGGGTCGAGGAGATCCTCGAACTCATCCGCGAGCGGCTCAAAAGCGCGGGCGTGGCCGGCAATTCGTCTTCGCGCATCATCTTAACGGGCGGCGCCAGTCAATTGACCGGCATGCCCGAAGCTGCCAAGCAGATCCTCTCGGGCCAGATCCGGATCGGCCGTCCTTTGGGCATCCAGGGCCTGCCGGAATCGGCCAAAAACCCCAGCTTTTCCGCGGCGGTAGGCCTTCTTGTCTATCCTCAGGCCGCGAAGATCGAATATTTCCGGCCCGGCCGGCGGTCGGTCGAGGCCGCGGCCACGGGAACCGGAGGGTATATGGCCCGTGTCGGGCAATGGTTGAGAGAAAGCTTTTAGTGGTATGGATCAACGAATCAGCGCGGCGGCTGATTCGTTTTCCAGGCGTAAATCTTTGATTCAACGCGGGCGCCTGGCGGCGCTCCAACGTCGAGAGGCCAGACATGTCGATCAATCTCAAAGCGCCTGAACTTCGGGAATTGAAGCCGCGTATCATGGTTTGCGGCGTCGGAGGCGCCGGGGGCAACGCCGTCAACAATATGATCGTCTCGGGGCTGATCGGCGTCGATTTCGTCGTCGCCAATACCGATGCGCAGGCCCTGACATCCTCGCGCGCCGAACGCGTCATCCAGATGGGGCTGCAAGTGACCGGCGGTTTGGGAGCCGGCTCCCAGCCGGACGTCGGCCGCGCCTCGGCCGAGGAAGTGTTGGAAGAAATCCGCGATCATCTTTCCGGCGCGCACATGGTCTTCGTTACCGCCGGCATGGGCGGCGGCACCGGCACGGGGGCCGCGCCGATCATCGCCCGCATCGCGCGCGATCTCGGCATTCTCACGGTCGGCGTCGTCACCAAGCCGTTCCAGTTCGAGGGCATCCGCCGCATGCGGGTCGCCGAAGCCGGTATCGTCGAGCTGCAGAAATCCGTCGATACGCTGATCGTCATTCCCAACCAAAACCTGTTCCGCGTCGCCAACGAGAAGACGACCTTCGCCGACGCCTTCGCCATGGCCGATCAAGTGCTCTATTCGGGCGTCGCCTGCATCACCGATCTCATGGTGAAGGAAGGGCTGATCAACCTCGACTTTGCCGACGTCCGCGCGGTGATGCGCGAAATGGGCAAGGCGATGATGGGCACGGGCGAAGCCACCGGCGAAAAACGCGCCGTGCTTGCTGCCGAAGCGGCAATCGCCAATCCGCTGCTCGACGAAGTCTCGATGAAGGGCGCCAAAGGCCTCCTCATCTCGATCACCGGCGGCAACGATTTGACGCTTTACGAAGTGGACGAGGCTGCAAGCCGCATCCGCCAGGAAGTCGACGAAGACGCCAACATCATTCTCGGCGCGACCTTCGACCAGAACCTCGATGGAATGGTGCGCGTCTCGGTCGTCGCAACAGGAATTGACGCTGGCGAGCAAATGAACGATCTCGAAGCCGACGAGCCGCAGCTTGGTCAGTCTGCCGAGCGGCCGCGCAGCCATTATGCGCAGCGCGAGCCCGCCCCGGGTCCTATAGCGCGCGCGCCCGCCTATATCGAGCCGACGGCGGCGGCCCATTCCCACCTCGGATTGACGCGCGGCGTACAAGTGCAGCCGGTCTCGCCGCAACGCCATTTCAGCGAGCCGGCCGCCCCGCCGGCCAAGGACACCGAGCCGCATACCGGTCCCTTCATTCCGCCCGCTCCCGAGTCTCCCATCGTCCGGCCGCAACGCATGCCGCAGATCGAAGACCTGCCCATGCCGGCACAAAAACAGATTCGCGCCCAGCGCGGACAGGGCGAGGCCCAGGACGCCAAGCGCCGCACGTTGCTCGAGCGGCTCGCCGCCTTCGGAACGAGCCGGCGCGACGATCCCCCGCCGCCGCGCGAGGCCAGGCCGCAGGTCCAGCCGCCGCGCCTCGCCCAGCCGAGCGCCGTGCATGCCGAATACGGCAAGCGCCCGATGCCGGCCGCCCGGCCGAGCCAACAAGCGCTCGACCCGCAAGGCCGCGTCACGCCGCGCGCCATGGAAGAAGATCAGCTCGAGATCCCGGCGTTCCTGCGCCGCCAGTCGAGCTGACGCGCGCCCGCCGTAATACAGCCTAGGAGAGCGTGATTTGCGCGCTTCTTAGGCGCGCATTGGATCGAGGCGCGGCGGCTCGTTTTCCCGCCTCGAAGCGCTTTCCCGGGCTTATGCCGCCATGCACCGCGCGGTGCCCGGCAAGCCGCGTCAACCGCCACAGAATTGCCCCTTATCGAGCCGTAGCATCGCCCTGCGGCATGCGCTAAAAGCTGGCGCGTCGGCCTATAAGGCTTCGTCGGGGCTCCGAATGTCCTTGGTTCCAAACTCGGCTTCGCCGCCTGACCGGGCGGGATTTTTCCGGTGGGCGCCGCTGGTCGCGGCGATCGGGCTTGCCTTGCCAATTGCCGCCTGCTCGTCCATGTCCATTCCCGACTCGCTCGACAAGGTCAATCCAATGAGCCTGTTCGGCGGCGCAAAATACGAGACCAAGGTCATTCCCGATACGGCGCCGGAACTGCTCTATGACGAAGGCCTCGCCGACCTCGACTCCCGCGACTACGACAAGGCGACTAAGAAATTCCAGGATCTCGAAAAGCAATACACGTTCTCGCAATGGGAACGCAAAGCATTGCTGATGGAGGCCTTCAGCCAGTATCAAAACGGCAGTTTTGACGACGCCATTGGAACGACGCAGCGTTACATCGGCCATTATACTGCCGCCCCGGATCTCGATTACATGTATTACATCGAGGCCATGTCCTATTATAATCAGATCCCGGACGTGTCGCACGATCAGGACCGCGCGCAGAAGGCCTCCGTCGTCTTCGGCGAGATCATCGACAAGTTCCCCAATTCGCCCTATGCCGACGACGCGCGCTACAAGCTGCAGGTCACGCGCGACCAGCTTGCCGGCCAAGAGATGATGATCGGCCGCTATTATCTGACACGGCGCAATTACACCGCGGCCATCAACCGCTTCCGCGACGTGCTGGCCAAGTACCAGACGACGCGCCACGCCCAAGAAGCCTTGATGCGGCTGACCGAGGCCTATCTCGCGCTTGGCATTCCCAACGAAGCGCAGACCGCGGCCGCAGTGCTTGGGCACAATTTCCCGGACTCGCCCTGGTACAAGGACGCCTACGCCAGATTGCATGATGGCGGCCTCGAGCCTCACGAAGACCCGACATCCTGGATTTCCAAGGCCTTCCACATCAGCTAGGCGCGTCCTGAAGGCTGCCTGAAACCCTCACGCGGCGCTTGATTCCGGGCCGAATCCGGCGTCTGATTCCGGGCTTCTCGGCTATCCTCAATCCGCAAGCTTGCTTCGCGCCGGGTCCATGCTGGTCCAGCTCGCCATTCGCGACATCGTGCTGATCGACAGGCTCGATCTCGAATTCGGCCGCGGCCTCACCGTGCTCACCGGCGAGACCGGCGCCGGCAAGTCGATCCTGCTTGACGCATTCTCCCTTTCGCTCGGCGCGCGCGGCGACGGCTCGCTGGTGCGCCAGGGTGAAGCCCAGGGCCAGGTCACGGCCGTCTTCGAACTTCCCCTCGATCATCCGGCAGTCGCCGTGGCGCGCGCCCAGGATATCGACA
>JASHVQ010000055.1 GCA_030044485.1 Methylovirgula sp.
GGAATTTGCCACGCCGCGCCCAAAAATCCCGCTTTGGTCAAGATCCTGACGAGGACCGGGCTTAGCTGTGACGCCGCCTAAGAGTCGAATCCTTAACCGGCCGGGGCTAGAACGAAGCCGGCCGATCGATTGAGCCGCCGGCGGGAGCAAGACACCGCATGCCGCGCCTTCATATCTGCTCGATTTTCCGCCTCGCCGATGTCGCAGAAGGCAGCGGCGCTCGCACCCTCGTGTCGCTCATCAACAGCGACATCAAGGTCGAGCGTCCCGCGGCGATCGCCCCGGAGCGGCATCTTCTGGTCGGCATTTCCGACATCACGACCGAGACCGAAGGTCATGTTCTGGCGAACGAGGACCATATCGAGAGCCTGATCGACTTCGTCCGGCTTTGGGATCGCAACGACCCCCTGCTCATCCATTGCTTTGCGGGCGTAAGCCGCTCGACCGCCGCCGCCTATGTTACGGCCTGCGCCTTAGGCCCGCAAATTTGCGAAGACGAAATCGCGCAAAGGCTGCGGCGCGCCTCGCCGACGGCGACCCCCAACCCGAGACTCGTCGCGCTCGCCGACCGGGTGCTGAACCGCGGCGGACGCATGATCGCGGCGATCAAGCGTATCGGGCGCGGCGAAGAGTGCATCGAAGGAGCGCCCTTCGCGCTCGATCTGCCGTAAGGCGCGCAAATCGCGCCTGCCCGCCCGCGCCAGCCGTGATATAAGCGCCAAAACCAAGCGTGAGAGCGAATTGGCCGAAGACAAAGACAATATCGCCGCCCTGCCCTTCGAACAGGCGCTCGCCGAACTCGAATCGATCGTCACCCGGCTCGAAAAGGGCGCGGTTTCGCTCGAGGAGTCGATCGAGATCTACGCGCGCGGCGAGGCCTTGAAGAAACATTGCGAGGCGCTTTTGAAAAACGCCGAGCAAAGGATCGAAAAGATCACGCTCGGCGCCGACGGCAAGCCGACCGGCAGCGAGCCCCTCGACGTCGAATGAGTGTAACTGAGCGTCTTAGGGGCGGGCCGCCGCGTGAACGTCGTCCGGTTCGGTCCGGCTCAGTCGCGTCAGATCGGCGACCGTGCGGCCTTCATCGTCGACGGTGACTGCCTCCATATAACGGCGTCCGAACAGGACTTCGCCGGGATTATAGTCCTTGGCATCATGAACGCGCGCCGCAAGCGCCGGGTCGCGCGCGTCGATCGCCAGAAAGATGCGCGCGATCCTTTTGCCGAATTCCGGCGCGTCGAGGCCATGTAGCGGGCTCTTTTCGTCAATCGCATGCATCAGCGTCCAAGTCAGTCCGAAGATCGGAATGTGGGTGCGAACGAGCGGCAGGTCGTGGATGCGGCGATAGAACTGGCCTTCCTTCGACCATTCGTTGACGAGCGCGGTGAGGATCGCATGCGCATCGGTCAGCGGCGTCGCGCGTCCGTTGCCGACGCGGATCATCAGCGTGCGCTGCCCGTTGAACGTGCCGACCACCGCGTTTTCGGCATAAAGAAAGCGGGCCCGCGGCCGGGAAAAACGGACGAACAAAAGGCCCGCCGTGATCGCCACAAAGGCCATGCCGCAGAAGATCTCGGCCGAAGCGACGACATGGCCGTAAGCCGAACCGGGCGCCATTTCGCCGTAGCCGACCGTCGCCAAGGTCTCGACGCTGAAGAAGAAGGCGTCGGCGAGCGAACCGGGAGCCGCGTTTTTGACGCTGCCGGGCTGCGCCAGATAGAGAAGCGCAAAGACAAAGTTGATGACCAGGTCCATGACAAGCAGCGAGGCGAAGAATCGCGGCCAGCTCAGCGTCAAAGCGACATGATAGGGATCGCGCCAATCGTATCGCTTGATGCCGCGCGCATCGAGCGCGAAGGCGTTGAGGCGCAACGTCATCCCGGCGGCATTGATCTTCAGGGGCTTTTTCTTCCTCGCCATGCCGCTAGCCCGCGATGCGAGAGAAATCGGCGACGCGATGCACGGCGTCGCGCAGGGCGTTGAGCAGGCGCAGCCGATTGAGCCTCAGCTGCGCATCCTCGGCATTGACCGTCACGCGGTCGAAAAAATGGTCGACGGGGCCGCGCAGCTGCGACAGCGCCTGCATGGCCGCCGCGAAATCCTCGGCCTCGACCGCGGCGCGCGCCTCGGCTGCGGCGCGTTGCAGCGCCGCGGCGAGCGCTTTCTCTTCCGGTGCGACGAGGCGCCCCGCGACAAAAGGCGCGCCATAGGCGAGCGCTTCTTCGGCCCCGGCCTTCTTCTCCTCGGCGCGCAGGATGTTGGCGGCGCGGCGATAGCCGATAAGCAGATTGGCGCCGTCCTCGGTCTCGAGAAAGCGGCCGAGAGCCTCGACGCGGCGGACAATCAGCAGAAGATCGTCCTGGTCTTCGAGCGCGAAGACCGCATCGATCAAGTCATAGCGCGAGCCCTTGTCGCGCAAATAGACTTTCAGGCGGTCGGCGAAGAAGGCGAGTATCTGTTGCAAGAGCTCCGGCGTGCCGGCGCTCGGCGCGAGCCGGTGGTAATTCGCGAAGGCACGGCTCGCCGCCAAGAGGACCGGCAGTCGCAAGCGGTTCTCGAGGACGATGCGGATGATGCCGAGCGCGGCGCGGCGCAGCGCGAACGGGTCCTTGCTGCCCGTCGGCCGCTCGTCGATCGCAAAGAAGCCGACGAGCATGTCGAACTTGTCGGCGAGAGCCACGGCGATCGCCACGGGCTCGGTTGGAATCCGGTCGGCCGGTCCCTGCGGCCGATAATGATCCTCGATCGCCGCGGCGATCGTCGCGGCCTCGCCCTGGGCCAGCGCATAATATTTGCCCATGAAGCCTTGCAGCTCCGGAAACTCGCCGACCATTTCCGAGGTGAGATCCGATTTGCAGAGCCGCGCGGCGCGCGCCGCGGCCTGCGGATCGGCGCCAACATGCCGGGCGATTTCGCCGGCCAGCGCCACGAGCCGCTCGACGCGCTCGCCTTGCGAACCGAGTTTGTCGTGAAAGACGATGCCGGCGAGCTTCGGCAGCCGGTCTTCGAGCTTGGTCTTGAGATCCGTCGCGTAGAAGAACTGCGCGTCGGAAAGGCGGGCGCGCACGACCCGCGCATTGCCCGCCGCAATCGCCGCGCCGCCGTCGGGCGCCGCAACATTGGCGACGAGCGCAAATTTGTTGGCGAGACTGCCGTCGGCGGCATTGCGCAGCACGAAGCATTTTTGATGCCTGCGGATGGTCGCGCCGATGACCTCCGGCGGCAGCGCAAGAAAGGCCGCCTCGAAGGAGCCGGTCAGCACGACCGGCCATTCGACAAGGCCCGCGACCTCGTCGAGCAGGCCCTCGTCCTCGACAAATTCGAGCCCCTGCGCATGCGCGAGATTGCGCGCGTCGTTGAGAATGATGTCCTTGCGGCGCTGGCGATCGAGCACGACTTTGGCCTTTTCCAGCGCGCTCACGTAATCGTCGAAGCGGCGCACGCGGATCGGGCCGGGGGCCATGAAGCGGTGACCGTAGGTCACATTGCCCGCCTCAAGGCCGGCGAGCGAGAAGGACACAATGTCGGGCTCCTCCGTTTCCGGGCCGAACGTCGCAAGGATCGCATGCAGCGGCCGCACCCAGCGGAAAGCATCGGTGCGCACGGATTGCGCTCCCCAGCGCATCGACTTCGGCCAGGGGAAATCCTTGAGGATCGGCGGAAGAATTTCGGCGAGGATTGCGGCGGTATCGCGCCCCGGCTTTTCGACGACGGCGACATAAAAATCGCCCTTCTTGGGATCCTTCTCGATCCGCGCCGCAGCGACCGAGGCGAGGCCCGCGCTCTTCAAAAAGCCTTGCACGGCGGCCTTGGGGGCGTCGACGCGCGGGCCTTTTTTCATTTCGCGCGTGTCGCGTCGGCGTGCCGGCAGGCCGGCGATATGCAGCGCCAGGCGGCGCGGGGTAACGAAACTTCCCGCCGACTCGCCGAAGAGATCGTTCTCGGCCAGCGCCTCGGTGACGAGCTTTTTCAAGTCCTGCGCCGCTTGCGCCTGCATGCGGGCCGGAATTTCTTCGCAAAAAAGCTCGAGGAGGAAATCGGGCATGGACAGCCTTGGGACTCAGCCGGGCGCAATGCCCAGCGCTTCTACAGACGCAAGCCGCCCATTTCAACGTGAATTGCCCTTTTTAGGAAGCGCTTTACCGCTTCCCTGGCTTGCGGCTATGTCATGTGCAAACAAGGGAAGCGGGTCCGATGACACGCGAGCCAGCCGCGAAACCGACGCTGAAACGCATCGCCTTTCTCTCCACCGGCGCGCCGGAGGCGGAGGCGGCGCGGATTCGCTTGATTCACGCCTATGGCAACAGCGATCCCGCCTCCGCCGACGTGATCGTCGCGCTCGGCGGCGATGGACTGATGCTGCAGACCCTGCATCGCTTCATGGGCAGCGGCAAGCCGATCTATGGCATGAATCGCGGCTCGGTCGGCTTCCTCATGAACGAATACCGCGAGGAGGAACTCGAAAAGCGCATCAATGAGGCCGAAGCTTCGGTCATCCATCCCCTCCTCATGGTCGCCACCGACACGCAAGGCGAAAGCGCCAAGGCTTGCGCCATCAACGAAGTCTCGGTGCTGCGCCAGTCCTATCAGGCCGCGAAGATCCGCATCTGCATCGATCGCAAGGAGCGGCTTGCCGAACTGGTCGCCGACGGGGTGCTGGTGGCAACGCCCGCCGGCTCGACCGCCTACAATCTTTCTGTCGATGGGCCGATCCTGCCGCTTGATTCTCCGCTTATGGCGCTGACCCCGATCTCCGCCTTCCGGCCGCGGCGCTGGCGCGGCGCGCTTCTGCCCGACAATGCGCATGTGACGCTCGATATTCTCGAAGCCGAGAAAAGGCCGGTCGCCGCCGTGGCCGATCACTTCGAGTTCCGCGACGTCGCCAAGGTCGAGATCGCCATGGATCACGCGACGCGCCTCGTCATCCTCCACGATCCCGGGCATTCGCTCGACGAGCGAATTCTGCGCGAACAATTCGGCTATTGAGATGGGCGCGATCGAAATCCTCAAGCGCGAGATCCTTTCGCGCGGCAAAGGCGTGCTGGAAAAGATCGCCTTCCGCCGCCGTCGCTACGACGGCCGGGTTCAGGACGTCTGCCGCGAGGTTTACGACACGGGCGATGCCGCGAGCATCCTGCTCTACGACCCGGCGCGGCGTTGCATCCTCCTGGTGCGGCAATTCCGCCTGCCCGTCTATCTCGCCACGGGCCGCGAAAGCACGATCGAGACCTGCGCCGGCAAGCTCGAAGGCATGGAGGCGGCGCGGCGCATCGTCATGGAGGTCGAGGAAGAGACGGGATTTACGATCCGCGAGCCGAAGTTCCTATTTAGCGCTTTCATGAGCCCTGCCGCTTACGCCGAGCGCATCAGCTTCTTTTCGGCGCCCTATTCTGCGGCCGACCGGCGCAGCTCGGGTGGCGGTCTCTATGACGAAGGCGAAGACATCGAAATCGTCGAACCCGGTCTCGAGGAGGCGCTGGCCATGATCGACAGGGGCGAAATCATCGACGCCAAGACGATCATCTTGCTGCAATATGCAAAGCTTTTAGGGCTGATTGAGAGGCGCTGATCGCCCAAGTTCAGGCAGCGGCCAATTCTTTTTCGAGCGCGTCGAGATCGACCGCAAAGAAGTTCGGCTCGATGCGCCGGACGTTCCGATTGGCCGGCGCTTCCGACGCGCTCGGCTCCTCGACGTCGCAATCGGCAAGAAGCAGGGGCGGCTCTTCCGGCATCGGCAACATCGGCGTTTCGGCAAGCATCAGGACGTCGGCATCCTCTTGCGGAACGGCGGCCGAGAAGCCGCGCGCCGCTTCGCGCGCCGCTTCGGCGTCGAAGCGGCGCAGAACCGCCAGCAACTTATCCAGCTCGCCGCCGTTTGCCGCCTTGCAGGCCGTCAGCACCCGCTCGATCCTCTGCCGCGACAGCGCCGCGCCGCTTTCCTCGCCCATATCGACGGCGGCGAGCGCTTCGATGGCGGCGCGGAAAGCAGGCAGAAGCACTTCCGGAAGCCCCGCCCTGTGGTAGAGCGCGGCAAAGCCCGCACTGCGCCAATCGCGCACCAGGCCGCTGACACGGGCCAGCGGGAGTCCGGCGAGTTCGGCGAGCGCCGCCTCAAGCAGACCCGAATTGCCGCTTAGCAAGGCGCGCAACAACAGGCTCGCCGTCAATTGTCCGCAGACGCGCAGATGCGCGACGAGTTTCGAGGCGCCGCTTTCCTCGTCGCTCGTTGCGGCAATGATCACATGCGCCTGTTCGCAAGCCTCGCGCCGCACGCGGCTGGCGCGTTCCGCGGAAATCCAAGCGCGCTCCTTGACGAAGGCCGAGAGGCTTTCGGCCGTGGCGGCGACGAGATCGGCGCGCAGCGATGCCGGCAGGTCGGGCTGCGAGAGCAGCGCCTCGCGCAATTCGCCGTCGCCGCCGAAACGTTCGATCATGCGGCGCATCGAAAATTCCGGCAGGTCCGCGCCCGGATTGACCGCCAAGGCAACGAGCGCCTCGCGAGCGCCGACTTCGGCAATCGCCGCCGCGACATTCGCCGAAAGCCGAGGGCGCAGCGCAATCGCCGACTGCGCCGTCGCATCGCCGATGGCCGCGCAGTCGATGAGGTCGGAGTCGGACAGAACCGGCGAGCGGCAGAGAACGATCGCCGCGATATCCGACTGATCGTCGGCAAGCCCGAGAACGATCTCGTGCGGCGCCTCGGGGGCGGCGGCGAAAGCCTCGGCCATGGCGCGACGCACCAGCGGCGACGGATCGTCGAGGAGGCCTGTCAGAGCGAGGCGCGCCGCCTCGCGCTCGTCCTCGCTCAGGTCGGAAACGAGATAGGCGCGCGCCAAAGCGTTCGCCGCATCGGCGCGCTGACTCGCTGGCGCGGTGCGTGCCCATTGCAGAAATCGGCGAACGATCATGAGGCGGATCCGGGCCGCGGCAAAACTTGGGCCAAGCCGCGGCTCAATTCGCTTCACCTTCTTCGAACATGGTAAACGTAGTCTTAAGATGCCGATTCGTCCGGTTCGGGGCCGCGGCGGGAGAAGGTAAGATGTCGAGCATCCGGGTTGCGGCGCCGCGCGCCGCCTTTGCCGGGTCTGCCGAGGCGCGGCGCCCGGCCCGCGCAAAAGAGCCCTCCATGCGCGCCCACTTGCTGGTTCCGGCCGATGACGAAAGAGCGCTCGAACCGGCTCTCAAAAGCGGCGCGGATTGCCTCTGGCTCGACCTTCGGGCGACGCCGGCGCCGGGTGCGAGACCGCGGGCGCGCGATTTGGCGCTTGGCCTTCTGCGAGCCGCCCGCAAAGGCGGGCCGCATCTCTACGTCCGCGTCAACGCACTCGAAAGCGGCGAGATCGACGCCGACCTCGACGCCGTCATGAAAGGCGCGCCCGATGGAATTGTGCTGCCCGGAGCAGGCGGAGGCGCCGACGTCCAGCATCTCGGCGCAAAACTCGCCTTGCGCGAGGCCGAATATGACCTGCCCGACGGAGCGACGCAGATCATCGCCGTCGTGCAGACGCCGGCCGCGATTTTCAAGATGGGCACTTATGCCGGCGCCAGCCGAAGGCTTGCCGCCCTGTCGTGGAGTCCGGACGATCTCGCCGCAGCCATCGGGGCAAGGGCGACCCGTGCGCCAGACGGCGCGCTGACGCCGCCCTATGGCATGGCGCGCAGCCTCGTGCTGATGGCCGCCAAAGCCGCGGGCGTCGCGGCCATCGATTGCGCGGAGCTTGGCGAGCGGGCGAGATTCAAAGCCGAATGCGAGGCGGCGTGCCGGGACGGCTTCACAGGCAAGCTTGGCCTCGATGCCGAACAGGTCGCACTGATCGCCGCGACCTTCCGACGTTGAGCTTTAAGGCCGCACTCTAAATCACGAAATTCGTGACGATTTCCGAGAGCGTCGGGCGAGGCCGATCGTCGCGCGGCCCGGCATGCCGCCCGATATGGATGAAGCCGGCGATCTTCTCATGCGCGGCAAGGCCAAAGCGCTCCAGCACGGCGCGATCATAGGCATACCATTCGGTGAGCCACGCGGTCGCAAAGCCCAGGGCATTGGCGGCGATCGTCAATGTCATGCAGACCGAGGCCGAGGCCAGGACTTGTTCCCATTCGGGGATTTTCTCATGGGGGGCGGCGCGCGAGACGACGGCGATGACAAGCGGCGCGTAGGCAAGACGCTGGCGCTCGGCGGCGATTTGCGCCGCATTTGCTCCCGGGTTCTGGCTGGCGAAAACTTCGGCGATGATCGCCCCCGCCTTGTCGCGCCCCTCGCCCTCGAAGACGATGAAGCGGAAGGGCACGAGCTTGCCGTGGTCCGGCACGCGTGAGGCGACCGAAAGAAGCAGCATGCGTTCCTCTTCCGTAGGCCCGGGCCCCGACAACATGATGGGCGCGGCCGAGCGCCGCTTGCGCAGAAGTTCAATCGTCTCGTTCATTCTCTACCCATCGGACCCAAGGCCAGCGCCACGAAAAGGTCCACTTCACCCCTGAAGTCAACGTTCGGCTTATAAACAGCAAAGAATTGGCTCGGTCAGGTTCTAAAGGGCCGGATGAGGACCGCCTGTTTCATATGGGGACCGCCCAAAAGTCCGGCGCGCCGGGCCGGCCTTTTGGGAGTCCTTCTGATCGCCCTGTCGCTCGGCATGGCGGACGCGGCCTTGGCGCAGCCCGCCTCGGCGCTCATACCCGCCCTGGCGCCCGTCATTCCGCGCGGCGGCCTCCTCGGTCAGCGGCCTTCGCTCGAGCCGCAGGCCGGTCAATCGACGCTGCTGCTCTCCGCTTTTCTCAGCGCCGCCGACACTCAGCCGGTGAGCAGCGGATTGGTTTGGCGCGTCTTCGACGATGCGGCCCAGCCCGACGGCTCGCATAGGCTCGTCGTCCAATCCCTGGATGCGGCCCCTTCGCTCTCCCTGCCGGACGGCACCTATATCGTGCATGCCGCGATGGGCCTTGCCGGCATGACGAAAAGAGTGGTGATTTCCGGCCAGCCGACGAGCGAACGGTTGGTCTTGAACGCCGGCGGCCTGCGCATCGTCGCGCTGCTTGGCGATCAGCCGATCAATCCGGCGAAATTGGCGATCTCGATCTATGTTCCGGAGCGCAACAATTCGGAAGCCAAGCTGATCCTCGCCAACGCCAAGGCGGGCGAGGTCATCGGTCTGCCGGAGGGAAGCTATCATGTCGTCTCGACGCTGCTCGATACGACCGGCACGCCGAATGGGATCGCCGACGCGACCAATTCCGTGGTCAGCGCCGACCTGCGTGTCCAGGCCGGCAAGTTGACGGACGCGACTCTGCGCCACCGCGCCGCGGTCATGACCTTGAAGCTCGTCAACAATCCCGGCGGCGAGGCGCTCGCCAATTCGGCCTTCACCATCCTCACTCCAGGCGGCGACGTCATTCGCGAATTGATCGGCGCTTTTCCTTCCGTCGTCCTTGCCGAAGGCGAATATGTGGCGATCGCCCGCCACGACAGCCGCACTTTTCAGGCGACATTCAAGGTGCAGTCGACCCAGGACCGCGACGTCGAGATCCTCGCCAAGTAGCGGACGCGAGTATCTCGGTTTCAATATCGGCAAAGCGTGCGATCATCCTGCCTCGGGAGCCTGACGACCCGAGCGCGCCTAGGGCGGACGTTGATCATTTGGCTGGGTAAGATTTTCAACCGTGCAATACTCGGTGAAGCTTGATAAAGCTCTATGGCATCGGAACAAGCCGAGTTTCGGGACGCGACGGATCTAGATTCGATGGACTGGTCCCTATTAGCCGGACTGGATATTGCGCGTTCCTTCGCCCGACGGACACATGAGCACGCCCTCCAAATCCATCGAACAACCTATTGTCGCGAAAGGTCAACCGCGGCCCGCGCCGAGTTGGGTTGCAACGGGTCCAAACCGCGGCACATGGGCGGAACTCCTATCGACTTCGCCGACGATCATCCATACGTTGCCTGCAAACGACCTTCCTCTTGGAGCCGTCGGCGCAGTCGGACCGATCCTCAAGCGCCGCCCAGCTCATTTTCTCGTCATGCCGTCCTGGACACTCGAACAGGGGGGAAGTGAAACGGCTGCCCAAATAGCCGCGTCCTATCTGGCTGACCACCCGCGGCATAAATTGACCTTTTTCTGCAACACAACGCGCGAAACAGAACTGATGCTCGGCGAAGGTTGCGCCGCAGTGACGATCAATCAGAATTGCCTCGTGAACGACGCTCTATTTAGACCCCTACCGGGAATCAAGCCCATCTACGATGCCGTTTATAACGCGCGGTTCGCCCCCTATAAACGTCACGAGTTGGCGATAGAAATCGACAACCTCGCCCTCAACTATTACTATAATCACCTTGAAGGTTCGCCTGCCGAATTCCATGCAGATCGTGCGCGCATCGCCGCGATGATCCCAAATGCGCACTTCGCGAAAGAGCTCACGGCCGACGGCTGCCAATGGGTTCCCGGAGAAGAAATCAATCTCCTCCTTGCGCAGTCG
>JASHVQ010000056.1 GCA_030044485.1 Methylovirgula sp.
GATGTTCGGTTGGAAAAATCACCTCGCGGCCGAGCGCGAGCTTGGTTTGCTTGGGCTTTACGAGATCGACCGATACCGGACCTTCGGGGGCGCGTTGCGCGCGGCCGTCCACTTCGTCCGAATCTTCGTCATCGACCTTGGTTTCCATCTTGAAGGCGAAGCTTCGGCCATTGCCGTCTTCGAACGTCGCCGAGTGCATGTCGGAAATGCGGGTCGGGCCTTCCGCAGGCTGCAGTTCGGTGAGCTGCCGGAAATTTTGGACATAGCCGTCGCAGGGCGAGCCGCTGAAGTCGAAGGCGATGCGGCCGCGCGCCTCCGTCGGGCTCTTCGAGCCGACGGCTTTCAGAAGCGTCAGATCGTAGACGGCACGATGCGAGGCGAGCGGAATGGCGTCAATCGAGGCTTGAATGCCGGCCGGTATCACAGCCGGATCGACGTCGCCGGCCAAAAGCGAGCAAGGAAAGCCGGCGGCCGCCGCGACGCAGATGCCAAGCCCCGCGCTCCGGCGCAATGCCGCCAATTGGACAAAAAACCCGGCCATCGGCCTGCCGCTCCCGCCTCCCCGCTGCAGTGTTAAAGGCCTGCCCCGGCTCTGGCAATGATTATGGGGAAGAGCTCGCGGGCGGCGAGGCAGAGCCCCGGAGGCGCGGCTTGCGCCATCCGCGCCAATCGGCAGAGTGACGGGATCGTGATCCCGTTCCGGAGCTTCTCATGCCCGCCGTAGAAGATCGCCTTCGGGCCCTCGGCATTCTCTTGCCGGCCGCCGTCCCCCCTGTCGCCAATTATGTGCCGAGCGTGATTTCCGGTCCCTGGCTCGTGGTCTCCGGCCAGCTTGCGCTGGGCGACGACGGCAAATTGGACCCGGCCCATATCGGCAAAGTCGGCGCCAGCCTGTCGATCGAGGCGGGACGCGCGGCGGCGCGCCGCTGCGCCATCAACATATTGGCGCAAGCCAAGGCGGCGCTCGGCGACCTCGACCGCATCCGCCGCTGTCTGCGGCTCGGCGGTTTCGTCAACGCCGCTCCCGGCTTCTCGCAGGTGGCCGCGGCCATGAACGGCGCTTCCGACTTGATGGTCGAGGTTCTGGGCGAAAAGGGACGGCACGCGCGCACGACCGTCGGCGTCGCCGAACTGCCGCTCGACTGCGCCGTCGAGGTCGAGGCGCTTTTCGAGATCGCGGACAAAGGGCTTTGAGGCGGCCGGCATGGCTCACCAGCCGCCCGATCGCGCATCGCGGATTGCACGCCGAAGGCATTGCCGAAAACAGCATCGGCGCCGCGCTGGCGGCGATCGCCGGGAGTTACGCGATCGAATGCGATGTCCAGGCTTCGCGCGACGGCGAGGCGATCGTCTTTCACGATTCCGCGCTCGACCGTCTGACGAGCGCCAAGGGCGACATCGCGACGTTCGCCGCGGCGGAGCTCGCGCCTATCGCCTATCGCGAAGGCGCAACGCTTGCCACCCTCTCCGAATTTCTCGCCGCCGTCGGCGGACGCGTGCCGCTCTTCGTCGACATCAAGAGCCGCTTCGAAGGAGACATGCGGCTTGCGACGCGCGTCGCTCAACTCGCCGCCTCTTATTCGGGACCGTTGGCTCTGCAAAGTTTCGACCCGCAGATCCTGATTGAACTGCGCCGGCAGAACGTTCCGCGTCCGCTCGGCCTCATCGCGCAAGCCGGCTACGAGGACTGGAAGGATCTCGGCGACGCAGTGCGCCAAAGACTCGCGCAGTTGACCGACTTTGCCTCGATCGTCCCGGATTTCCTGGCCTGGCGCGCCGCCGATCTGCCGCATGCGGTGCCGCTCGTCTGCCGGGCCTTCATGCCGGTGCTCGCCTGGACATTGCGGGACGCTCAGTCCCGCAGCGAGGCCTTGCGTTGGGCGGACCAAGTGTTTTTCGAAGGGTTCGCGCCTTAGGCACCAGCCGCTAACCACGTTGGCGACAATTTCGGCACGGGACGTTGTCGCTTGGCCTCACGCGGCGCATGCTTCGATGACATTCTTTGATCGAGCGAGGATCTCGCATGTTGAGGATGATCGCCCTGGGAGCGGCTCTGGTTGCCGCGACGCCTGCGCTCGCCGCCGGTTACGTCGGCCAATATACGGGCTATTACCGGCCGCACTGGCATCCATATCCGAATTGTTCCGCTCTCATTCCCTATGGCTGGCCGATGATCACCTCGGTGCGCAGCTACGCCTATGTCGCGCAGGCCAATTATGCGCTTCTTCCCGTGCGGGTCTTCTTCGTTCCGCAACAGCAGCCGCTCTACAACGTGCCGCCCTATGCGCTGATCGCGCCCTATTAGGGCGAATTGCGCGCGTTGCGCTGCGGGACCTTGTCCCAGCGGGTCGACATGACGGTGTCGCAAATTCCCGGACTGCCGAAACCGTCGCTGAAACTCACATTGAAGCGGCGGTGATGTTCGCCATGCGCATGGCTGGTGATGAGCGCATCCAAGATCCAGCCAAGGATCGGCAGCTTCTGGAAAAAGTGCGTTTTGCGCAGCGGTACCGCGAAATCATAGCCCGAATGTTCGTAGACACCGCCAAAAGCGCCTAGCCCGGCAACGAGAAGCTGGAAGGTGATGTCGCTGCCGCCACCGCCAATGAGCACCAGGGGCAGAAGATAGGGCAAGACGATTTCCAGGAAGAAATCCGGGGCGCTCATGTAGCAGGCGCTGATCGCCTTGCTGGCGCCGGTCGAATGATGCACGGCGTGGCCGAGCGTACGCATCATCTTGGGATTGTGCAGGATATAGCGGTGCGTCGCATATTGGACCACGTCGTGGCCGACCGCCATGAGCGCCATGCCGAAAATGAAGCGCCAAAGGCCGAGATGCGCGGGCCCGACGAAGGCAAGCCTTGCCCATTGCAAGAAGACCATGCACGGCAGAAGCACGAAGACCTGATTGAAAAGAACGCGCGGCAAAAGTTCGAAATAGCCGAGCTTGTCGGCCCGGCGCACCTTGGCCGCGCCGAGCCGCCCGGTGCGGTCGCAAAATTCGAAAGCGGCGCCAAAGCCATGGAAGACCGCCATCATCGCGATCCAAGTGAGGACCGAAAGCGGCAGCCATTCCGGAAGAGGCCCCTCGGCACCAAGATGCATGCACGCTCCGTTTGCGCGGAATTACTGGCCAAGCCCGCGTCATTAGGCCCGAGAGGCGGCGCGATGCAAGTCCGAATCCCTGAAGCCGAACTGAGGCGCAGCCTCTCTGGAACTATTCGCATTCTATGAGCCGCCGAGGCAAGCCGATTTGAGCGTCGAATTTGTGAAGCCGCGCCGGCCCGCCCTGGCCTGATGTCGCATCCCCGCGGCGCGCAATCGGCGGGAAAAGAAAGGCCGCAGACTTGACGGCTTGGGCGCAGCGCGCGAGGAAAACGCCATCCTTTTTGGGACTATCCCAAATGCCCGACGCCTCGCCCGAAAAACAGCGCATCGCGCGGCAGAGCGCCCGGATCCTGCTCGATATTGCGGCGATTTCGATAAACACCGAAAAGCCCTTCGTCTTCACGTCGGGCTGGGCGAGCCCGGTCTATACCGACATGCGCAAGATCATTTCCTTTCCGGGCGAGCGCGCCGCACTGCTCGATCTGGCGGCCGAGACGATCGCCACCGAAATCGGCAACGAAAATATCGACGTCATCGCCGGGGGCGAGACCGCGGGCATTCCCTTTGCCGCATGGCTCGCCGACCGGGCGAAACTGCCGATGCAATATATCCGCAAGAAACCCAAGGGCTTCGGCAGGCAATCGCAGATCGAGGGGACGCTTTTTGAAAAGGGCCGCACATTGCTTGTCGAGGATCTAGCGACCGACGGGCGCAGCAAAGTCAATTTCTGCGAGGCTCTGCGCGCCGCCGGGCAGATCTGCGAACATGCCTTCGTTTTCTTCTTTTATGACATTTTCCCGCAGGCGCGGAAGCTTATGGCCGACATCGGCGTCAGCCTTCATTATCTCGTGACCTGGTGGGACGTGCTGGAAGTGGCGCGAAACGACAAATATTTCGCCCCTTCCGCGCTGGCCGAGGTCGAGAAATTCCTGCATCAGCCGTCCGTCTGGTCGGCGGCGCATGGCGGAATTGCCGAATTCAAGCCGGCGTGACGCGCGGCGCGCCGGCAACAATGGCACAGACATTTTTGTGATGGCGCAATTTGGCGCCGCTCTTGCCCAGGTCTTGACGCAAAGCTTGGGTTGAGTTGCGGCATCGCTCGACCAGACATTGCGCGGGTGCTTCATGCCAGTGCGTCCGAGGACAGGACAGATTCGCGAGGCCGGCGGCCGCCTGCCGCAAAGTAGCCTTGTCCTGACCGCGATGGTCGCCCTCGGAGCGGCTTTGATCTTCGGCGTGCCGAAATCGGCGTTCTGGCACGATTCCCTGCCTTCATCCGGGGTGAAAGTTTCGACCTGGGCGGGCCATCTCGAGAATCCGGCCGAAAAACCGGCGCCTGTGTCGGCGCCCCTGACCTCCGCCTCCTATACGTCGGGCTTCGACAAGGTCGCGGCGGGCCTTGCGCCCGAGCCTGCGCCTCCCAAGCCGCAGCAGGATATCGACAATGCGCTTGCCTGCCCGGCAGGCCTGAATTGCGCGTTCAGGACCGTAAAGGCCGCGCCTGAGCCGCCAAATCCACCGGCTACGGCGGTGGCAACGGCAAATGTCGGCGCGACGCCATCCACGGCGCCGGCGTCCGCAGGCGCCGCGCCTGTCGCGTCCGTTGCCCCGCCGGCACGGAATCATCCCAACGCGTTCGGGGCCATAGTCTCGCGTCTGCCCTCGCCGCGCCTGTTGCTCAAGCCCTTCACCTTCGTCGCCGAGACGTTTACGGGCCTCGTCAAGAAGCTCTGAAGCAGGCCGGCGTCTTACACGAAGAGCGCGGATTTCCTATACGAGATTGTTATTGCGGGGCGGCCGGAGACGGCTCGTTCCTATATGCAGCTTCGCCCAATAATTCCGCATGGCTCGCCTGATGAGGTCGTTCATGCGGGAAGACAAGCTCGGGCATATCGCAGAGACTCGCGGCGCGCCGCGCGACGACAAAACGCCGACGCCGGCTCTGGTGATGTGCGACATCGGCCTCGCGCTCGGCGGATTTCTCTGCGTCGCAATTCTCGCCCAGCTGATCGAAATGGCGTTCGCGGCGCGTTGACGCATGCGCATGCGTCGGTCTGACAGTCCGCAAAGCGTATATATGCGATTTTTATTGTTGCGCCGCGAAAGAAGTCTCGAACCTATATGCGTTTTCCATCACATCCTGGCGCGTGACGTGGCGGCCGGCGCGCGGAAGATCGGCGCCGCTTGTTGATCCAGGTCATCGCCTATAGCCGCCATGGTGCAAACATGGCTCGCTTCGATGAGCGCCGGAGGCAGGCATGTTCGACATTCTTTATCTCGCGATCGGCATCGGCGCCTTCGCGCTGATCACGCTTTACGTCTTCGCCTGCGACCGGCTGTGAGGGAGTGATGATCCTCGATTACCTGCTGGGCGGCTTGTCCGTCCTCTTCATCCTCGCCTACCTCGTCTACGCGCTTGTCCGCCCGGAGCGGTTTTAGGAGCAGGCCATGACCCTCAACGGCTGGATCCAGATCGCGCTCTTCTGCGTGCTCGTCACCGCGCTCGTAAAGCCCTTCGGCGGCTACATGACGCGCGTCTTTTCGGGCGAGCGTACGTTCCTCTCGCCGCTGCTGCAACCGATCGAGCGTGTCGTCTATCGCATTTGCGGCGTCGAGGAGGCGCAAGAGCAGCACTGGGCCACCTATGCCGTCGCCATGCTGTTCTTCAGCGCGGCGGGCTTTGTCATCCTTTACGGGCTGCAGCGCATGCAGGGCTTTCTGCCGTTCAACCCGCAAGGGCAAACCGCCATCGAACAAAGTCTCGCCTTCAACACCTCGATCAGCTTCGTCACCAACACCAATTGGCAATCCTACGTCCCCGAGACGACGATGAGCTATCTGACGCAGATGGCGGGGCTCACCGTCCATAATTTCGTCTCGGCGGCGACCGGCATTGTGCTGGCCATCGCGCTGGTGCGCGGTTTTGCGCGCCGTTCCGCCCAGACGGTCGGCAATTTCTGGGTCGATCTGACGCGCTGCGTCCTCTACATCCTCTTGCCGATCTCGATCGTTATCGCACTGTTCTTCGTTTGGCAGGGCGTGCCGCAGAACCTCAATGCCTATACGCAGGTGACAACCCTCGAAGGCGCCAAACAGGTCATCGCCCAAGGCCCCGTTGCTTCGCAAGAGGTCATCAAGATCATAGGCACCAATGGCGGCGGATTCTTCAACGCCAACTCTGCGCACCCTTATGAAAATCCCAACGCGCTCACCAACCTCGTGCAGATGGTGATGATTTTCTCGATCGGCGCCGCGCTCACCAACGTGTTCGGCCGCATGGTCGGCAACCAGCGCCAAGGTTGGGCGATCTTCGCCGTCATGGGCCTGCTCTTTCTCGCCGGCGTGACGACCGTTTACAGCGCGGAATCCCCGGGCAATCCGGCTTTCGCGGCGTTTCACGTCGATCAAAGCCCGTCCGACCTGCAGCCGGGCGGCAATATGGAAGGCAAGGAGGTGCGCTTCGGCATCGCCAATTCCTCGCTGTTCACGACGGCGACGACCGACACCTCCTGCGGCGCCGTCAACAACATGCACGACAGCCTGATGCCGCTCGGCGGCATGGTGCCGATCGTCAACATCATGTTGGGCGAGATCATCTCCGGCGGCGTCGGTTCGGGGCTCTACGGCATGTTGATTTTCGCGATCCTCGCCGTGTTCATCGCCGGACTGATGGTCGGCCGCACCCCCGAATATCTCGGCAAGAAGATCGATGCCAAGGAAGTGAAGATGGCGATGCTCGCCGTCCTCGTTCTGTCCTTCTCTATCCTGGGCTTCACCGCGCTTGCCACCGTCCTGCCCGCCGGCCTTGCCGGACCGGCGAATTCCGGCCCGCACGGCTTTAGCGAGATCCTCTATGCCTACACGTCATCGACCGGAAACAATGGCAGCGCCTTTGCCGGCATTTCGGCCAACACGCCCTTCTACAACACGACGCTTGGACTTGCGATGTATATCGGCCGCTTCGTGATGGTCGTGCCGATCATGGCGATAGCCGGTTCGCTTGCGGCGAAGAAGATTGTGCCGGCTTCGGCCGGAACGTTTCCGACCGACGGCGGCCTATTCGTCGGCCTGCTCATCGGCGTCATCGCCATCACCGGCGGCCTCATCTACTTCCCGGCGATTTCGCTCGGACCCGTGGTCGAACATCTGGCGATGAACGCCGGCACGCTTTACTGATTTCGAGGCATCCCATGGAACTCTCCCATACGCGCAGACGGGCTTCAATTTCAACAATGGCCGACACCAGGATTCTCGCCACAGCTGTCGTCGATTCATTCAAGAAGTTGGCTCCTCGCGTTCTCATCCACAATCCCGTAATGTTCACGGTCGAGATCGTCGCCGCGCTTGTTACGATTCTTTTCTTCCGCGACCTTGCCATGGGGCATGGCCATTACGGCTTCGCGTTCCAGATCATTCTCTGGCTGTGGTTCACCGTTCTTTTCGCCAATTTCGCCGAGGCCGTGGCCGAAGGGCGCGGCAAGGCGCAGGCCGCGACCTTGCGGCGGAGCAAGACGGAAGCCAACGCCAAATTGCTCTCGGCGAACGGCGAAAAGACGAATGGCGCCTGGCGCTCGGTGCCGGCGACTTCCCTGAAGCCGGGCGACATCGTTCTCGTCGAGGCCGGCGATCTGATCCCGAGCGACGGCGACGTGATCGAAGGCGTCGCCTCCGTCAACGAATCGGCGATCACCGGCGAGTCGGCTCCGGTCATCCGCGAGAGCGGCGGCGACCGTTCGGCGGTGACCGGCGGCACGCTCGTGATTTCCGACTGGATCAAGGTGAGGATCACCGCGGCGCAGGGCTCGACGTTTCTCGACCGGATGATCGCGCTCGTCGAAGGCGCCGAGCGGCAGAAGACGCCGAACGAGATCGCCCTCAACATCCTGCTGGCCGGACTCACGATCATCTTCGTCTTCGTCGTCTCCAGCATCCCGAGCTTTGCCTCTTATGCGGGCGGCACGGCTTCGGTTCTGGTGCTCGTCGCTCTGTTCGTGACGCTCATTCCGACGACCATCGGCGCGCTTCTTTCGGCGATCGGCATCGCCGGCATGGACCGGCTGGTGCGCTTCAATGTGCTCGCCATGTCGGGCCGCGCCGTCGAAGCGGCGGGCGACGTCGATACGCTGCTGCTCGACAAGACCGGCACGATTACGCTGGGCAATCGCCAGGCGACCGCCTTTGTCCCGCTCGCCGGCGTGAGGGAAAGCGAACTCGCCGACGCCGCGCAGCTGGCCTCGCTCTCCGACGAGACGCCCGAAGGCCGCTCCATCGTCGTGCTCGCCAAGGAAAAGCACGGGATTCGCGGGCGCGACATGAGCTCGCTCAACGCGAGTTTCATTCCCTTCTCGGCGCAGACGCGCATCAGCGGCGTCGACAGCAGCGAGGGTTCGGTGCGCAAGGGCGCCGTCGACGCGGTCATCGCCTATGTCCGTGCCCTGCCCGGCGCCAACGTGTCGGACGCGGCGGTTCGCGAATTGACGGCGAAATCCGACGAGATCGCCAAATCCGGGGCGACCCCGCTCGCCGTCGCCAAGGACGGGCGCCTGCTCGGCGTCATCCATTTGAAGGACATCGTTAAGGGCGGCATCAGGGATCGTTTTCAGGAGCTGCGGCGCATGGGCATCCGCACGGTGATGATCACCGGCGACAATCCGCTGACCGCGGCGGCGATCGCCGCCGAAGCCGGCGTCGACGATTTCCTGGCGCAGGCGACGCCGGAAGCCAAGCTCAAACTCATCCGCGCCGAACAGGCGCAAGGCAAGCTCGTCGCCATGTGCGGCGACGGCACGAACGACGCGCCGGCTCTCGCCCAGGCCGACGTCGGCGTCGCCATGAACACCGGCACGATGGCGGCGCGCGAAGCCGGCAATATGGTCGATCTCGACAGCGACCCGACCAAGCTCATCGAGATCGTCGAGATCGGCAAGCAGTTGCTGATCACGCGCGGCGCGCTGACGACGTTCTCGATCGCCAACGATGTCGCCAAATATTTCGCCATCATCCCGGCGATGTTCATCGCCTTTTATCCGCAGCTGCAGGCGCTGAACATCATGCGCCTGCACACGCCGCAGAGCGCGATTTTGTCGGCGATCATTTTCAACGCGTTGATCATCATCGCGCTCGTTCCTCTGGCGCTCAAGGGCGTCGCCTATCGCCCGCTCGGCGCCGCCAACATCCTGCGCCGCAACCTTCTGATCTACGGTGCGGGCGGCATCATCGTGCCGTTCATCGGCATCAAGCTGATCGACATGGCGGTCACCGCCGTCGGTCTGGCGTGAGGACAAAGCCATGCTCAAACAAATTCGTCCCGCCATCCTGATGATCGTCGTCATGACGGTCATCACCGGGTTGATCTATCCGCTCGGCATGACCGGCATCGCCCAGGTTCTCTTCAATCGTCAGGCCAACGGCAGCCTGATCGAAAAGGACGGGAAGATCGTCGGCTCCGAACTCATCGGGCAGAATTTCACGAGCGACAAATATTTCCATCCGCGTCCGTCGGCGACGACCGAGCCCGACCCGAAGAACCCGAGCAACACGATCCCGGTCCCCTATGCCGCCGATAACTCGACCGGCTCCAACTTGGGGCCAACGTCGAAGGCGCTCGTTGCGCGCGTCAAGGGCGACGCCGCCAAGTTGGCGGCGGAGAACCCCGGCACGCCGATCCCCGTCGATCTCGTGACTACGTCCGGGAGCGGGCTCGATCCCGACATCACCCCCGCCGCGGCCTATTTCCAGGTGCCGCGCGTCGCCAAGGCGAGAGGTATGTCCGAAGATAAGCTGCGCGCGCTCGTCGAGGCGCATATCGAAGGCCGCTTTCTGGGCGTCGTCGGCGAGCCGCATGTCAATGTGCTCGAGCTCAACCTCGCCCTGGACGGCCTGGGAAGCGGGTAACTGGACGGGCGTGAGCCCGATTGTTGTAGAATTGCCGGCCGGCGTTGCGTGCTAGACTCGCAAGGCCGGCTTTGCGCATCCATATTAGGCCCGCCGTAACGCTTTATCGGCGCAACCATGGACGTTCCTTCAGGCGAAAGGCGCCCGTCTCCCGAAGTCCTTCTGCAAGAGGCGCAGAATGGGGCGCGCGGGCGGCTGAAGGTCTTTCTCGGCGCCGCACCGGGCGTCGGCAAGACCTATGAAATGCTGCTGACCGCCCAGGCCAAACGTCGCGAGGGCGTGGACGTGGTGGTCGGCGTCGTCGAAACCCACGGCCGCAAGGAGACCGAGGCGCTCATCGAGGGCCTTGAGATCATCCCGCGCCGCTGGGTCGACTACAAAGGCCGGCAGCTCGCGGAAATGGATATAGACGCCATTCTGGCGCGCCATCCCCGCCTCGTGCTCGTCGACGAGCTTGCTCACACGAATGCGCCCGGCAGCCGCCATCCCAAGCGCTACCTCGATGTGGAAGAGTTGCTCGCCAACGGCATCGACGTCTATACGACGCTCAACATTCAGCATGTCGAAAGCTTGAACGACGTCGTGGCGCGGATCACCCGCATCCGCGTCCGCGAGACGGTTCCCGATTCGATCATCGACCGCGCCGACGACATCGAAGTCGTCGACCTGACGCCCGAAGACCTCATCGCGCGCTTGCGCGAAGGCAAGGTGTACATCGGCGAACAGGCGGCGCGCGCCACCGAGAATTATTTCTCGCCCGGCAATCTCACCGCTTTGCGCGAACTGGCGTTGCGCCGCACGGCGCAGCGCGTCGATGCGCAAATGGTCGATTACATGCGCTCGCATGCGATCGGCGGCCCCTGGCCGGCGGGTGAACGCCTGCTGGTCGGGATCAACGGCGCTTCGGGCGGGGCGGCGCTCGTGCGCCTGGCGCGGCGCATGGCGGACCGGCTGCGCGCGCCGTGGACCGCGCTGCACATCGAGACGCCGCAGGAATCGCGCGCCGACGAAAGCGAACGCGCCCAGGTCGCCGAGGCTCTGCGGCTCGCCGAACGGCTCGGCGGCACGCCGGTCACCCTGCCCGGCGAAGACGTCGCCGCCGCGATGATCGATTATGCGCAGTCGCATAATTTCACCCATATCCTCGTCGCCCACGCCAGCCGCTCGCATGCTCTCGATCTCATTCGCGGCTCGGTGACGCAAAGACTCATTCGCAACGCCGGCGGCATCAACATTCATGTGGTCTCTCCCGAACGCACGCGGGCGGCGGCGAAGTCGGCGGCCGGCCGGCCGGCCGAACGCACCAAATGGTGGGCCTATGCCGCAAGCCTCGGCTTTGTCACGGCCGCCTGCATTGCCGCCCTGCTCCTGCGCCAGGCCTTCGCCGTTTCAAATTTGGCGCTTGTCTTTTTGGTCGGCGTGCTGGCGAGCGCCGTCAATTACGGCCTCTGGCCGTCGCTTTTCGCTTGCGTCGTCAGCGTGCTCGCCTTCAACTTTTTCTTCCTGCCGCCGCTCTATACGTTCACGATCGCCGACCCCGAAAATGTCGTTGCGCTCTTCTTCTTCGCGGTGGTCGCTGTCATCGCCAGCAATCTGACGGCGCGGCTGAGAACGCAGGCGATCGCCGCGCAACAACGCGCCAAGATCACCGAAGAGCTCTATCTCTTCAGTCGCAGGCTCGCCAGCGCCGCCGGCCTCGACGACGTTTTATGGGCGACCGTCCATCAGATCGCCCTGCTCTTGAAGGTGCGCGTCGTGCTTCTGCTGCCGGAAGAGGGAAAACTGGTCCTGAAGGCGGGTTTTCCGCCGGAAGATCAGTTGGACGAGGCGGATCTTGCCGCCGCGCAATGGTGCTTCGAGAAAAACGAGGCCGCCGGGCGCGGCGCCGATACTTTGCCCGGGGCCAAGCGCCTCTTCCGGCCGATGCGCACCGGGCGCGGCGCAATTGGCGTGATGGGAATAGATTCTGACCGCGAAGGCCTCCTGCTCTCGCCCGACGAAAGCCGGCTTCTCGATTCCGTCTCGGATCAGGCGGCCCTGGCCATCGAACGCGTCTACCTCGCCCGCGACATTGCCAAGGCGCGGCTCGCCGCCGAGACGGACCGGCTGCGGCAGGCGTTGCTCACCTCGATCTCGCATGATCTGCGCACGCCGCTCGCCTCGATCATCGGCTCGGCCAGCAGTCTCGTCGCGCACGGCGCCGAACTCGATCCGCAAATCCGCATCGCGCTTTTGCGCACCATCCAGGAGGAGGCCGAACGGCTCAACCGCTTCATCGGCAATCTTCTCGACATGACGCGGCTCGAATCCGGTCCGCTCAAACCGCAGTCGAGTCTCGTCGACCTCTCCGATCTCGTCGGCGCCACGCTGCAGAAGGCGCAAAAGATCCTGAAAGAGCATCGCGTCGAGATCGGGCTCGAACCGGGACTGCCGATGCTTTCCCTCGACGTCGTTTTGACGGAACAAGTGCTCTTCAACCTGCTCGACAACGCCGCCAAATACGCGCCCGCCGGCTCGAAAATCCTGATCGGCGCGCATCGGGACGGCGGCAGCGTCGAACTGGCGATCGCCGACGAGGGCGACGGAATTCCCGAAACCGATTGCGAGAGGATCTTCGACAAGTTTTACCGCGTGCACCGCGCCGATCGGCAGCGCGCCGGCACCGGCTTGGGCCTGGCAATCTGTCGCGGATTTATCGAAGCCATGGGCGCAACGATCCAAGCCGCCAACCGCACCGATAGAAGCGGTGCGGTCTTCACCCTGCGCTTTCCGGTTCCCGCCACACAGACGGCGGAGCCGCCGACATGAGCACGCTCGCCGGGCCGCTGCGTGTGCTCGTGGTCGACGACGAGCCCGCCATATTGCGCTTTCTGCGGCCGAGCCTCGCAACGCAAGGCTATATCGTCTCCGAGGCAAAAGACGGCAAAAGCGCGCTCGAGGCCATTCATCGCAAGTCGGCCGACGTCATGGTGCTCGACCTCGGACTGCCCGACACCGATGGGCTCGACATCATCCGCGAGTTGCGCGAGAGCGGCGAGAACCTGCCGATCATCGTCCTCTCGGGCCGCGAGTCCGAGGGCGTCAAAGTGAAGGCGCTCGATCTCGGCGCCGACGATTATGTGACCAAGCCCTTCGGCATCGACGAGCTGCTTGCCCGCATCCGCGCCGCGCAGCGTCACCGCCTTCAGCAACAGGGCGAGAAGGCGATCTTTCGCAGCGGCGATCTGAAGGTCGACTTGGTGCGGCGGATCGTCACGGTGCGCGACCAGGAGGTGAAATTCTCGCCGCGCGAATATGATATCTTGCGGCTGCTGGTGGCGCATGCCGGCAAGGTTCTGACGCACCGTTTCCTTTTGCGGGAAGTCTGGGGCGGGGATGTCGACGTGCAATATTTGCGGATCTACATCCGGGCGCTGCGCCAGAAGATCGAGCTCGACCCCGAACGTCCCGTTCACATCTTGACCGAAACCGGCGTCGGCTATCGCCTGCGGGTTCAGGATTAAGCCGATGTCGTCAGCCTATTTCGCCAGGGCGGAACATGGATATTGCTAAGCTTCTCAACGAGGATTGCGTCATTGCGTCTCTGCGCGTCAGCGACAAGGCGCAGCTCATCCAAGAGCTCGCGCATCGCGCCGCCGCGACCTTGAACCTGCCACAGAAGAAAATTTTCGACGCGCTCGAGGCGCGCGAAAAACTCGGCTCGACGGGGCTCGGACGGGGATTTGCCTTGCCGCACGCGCGTATCGAAGGCCTCGATCGCTTCTTCGGGCTCTTCGCCAGACTGGCGCGCCCCATCGCCTATGATGCGGTCGACGACCAGCCGGTCGATCTGGTTTTTCTGCTTCTCATGCCGGCTTCGGCCGGCAGCGAGCATATGAGCATCATGGCCGCCATTTCGCGCCGCATTCGCGACGACGACTTGGCGAGTCGGCTGCGCAAGGGCGGCACGCCCGCGACGCTTTGCGAGCTTCTCGCCAAGGCCAAATGAGGGTCTCGCCAGCGCCACGCGCCTCCCGATCTTCAATCCGACAGCAAGCAAACATATTTGCTCTTCGGCGATCGGGAAGCATATTCCCACGCGCCCATGCGCGAAAATCAAGTAGAGGCCGTGCCCCTGCCGTCAATGGCAATGTCGCAGGCAAAGATGAAGCATAATCGTGCAAGTCGTAACCTCGGTCACGCTGAACGCGGTACTTAGGCAGTCCTTATACTGGTCCTCGCAATCCGCCACACATGACGGTTGGCCATAGGCCAATTTGACGTAATCACCTTGGCGGCCCGCGAGTCTCGTCCCCTGATGCGGAAAAGTGGGCATCCTTGAAGCCACCTCGATATCGACTGGGCGGATATGTACTCCGGAAGCGTCGACAGATGCGTGCGCTTCCTCCAAACCGCTCGCGGCAATAAACGATACGGCAAGCCCCAACACGACAGCAGGCGCAGCCGCCTGTCGAACAGCTTTTTCCGATACAAGCCGCCGAGTTGAGATCTCTGCACGAGGAAGGCTTTGGGGATCTGCATCTTTGCAACCTTGATCAACGAAGACGGTCCCGAAGTCCGGCAGACCCTCACGCGTGGCAATCTCGCATCGCAGATCTCTCCTGCCCTTTAGCGAACGGAAAAGCGCGCGTTGATCCTTGTTGCTCACGCGCAAAGAGCCTGCTGTCGAACGGAGTTGGCCACTTTTAGACAGTTCGCCGCCGATGATGAGAAGATGGAATCGGCCATTGGCTTCGGCGCGGGCGGCTTGGCCAGAAACCGGCTCGAGAAGGATCACTCCACAATGCCCAACTCGCATCGCGGCAAATTTTGTGCCGGCCCCGCTCTTAATAAGCTGACGGACGACATAGGAACCGGTTGGCGTATCGCCGTAGCGAAAAAGCGGATCGCGCCGGGGATTGCCCCGTAAAGCGGCGAGCGCATCGCTTGCCCGCGCGGCGACCGCAAATGGACCGCAAATACTCCGTCCGCGCGCGCCGACCAGAGTAATGCGCCCGCAGCGATCGCGTTCGGCAGGTAGCTCGATGAGCAGTTGGCACATATCGCCCCCCCAATCGGCGAGCCCTTGACGGGTCTGCGTGATAGAGCAAAACCTGTCAGTATTTCAGGCCGGGTACGCCCGCCGCTGAATTTCGACTAAGAATTGCTAAACCACTTGGTTTCAAGCCCAACGGTAGGCCCTGCATGCGAAAAGACAACAAAATCGTCCACGGCATGTGGGTGGGAAATCACCTTTCGCGTCTCGAACTTTTAACGCTGCATTCGTTTGCGCACTTCGGGCACGAATTCCATCTGTGGGCTTACGAGGATCTCGCCAAATTCGACCTGCCCCCCGCGGTGCAGCTGCGCGATGCCGGAGAGATCATTCCACGAGAACGCATCTTTGCCAAGTCGCGGCAGGATCCGGAAACCGGCGTCGGTCGCGGCAGCTTCAGCGCGCCCTTTTCAGATCTGTTTCGCTACAAGCTCTTACAGAAGACGGGTGGAATTTGGGTGGATATGGATGTCACCTGTCTTCGGCCGTTCGATTTTCCCGGCGAGTATGTCTTCCGGGCGCATCGCATTGGAATCGTAGGCACCATCCTAAAATGTCCCGCCGGCAGCCCATTAATCCGGCGTGTCTATAACGAAACGCTGCGCAGCGTCACGCCGGAGAGCGACTATCTCTTACCCAATCGAATTCTGACCAAGCATGTCGAGGCTCTGCGGCAAAAAACGCACATCATCGACAATATTTCCAATCCCGACAGCTGGCTCGAATACGTTCGGCCGATGATCGAAGATTTCGTCGAAGTTCCTAAAGAATGGTACGCCGTCCATTGGATCAACGAAATGTGGCGTACCTTGCAGTTGGAAAACGGAAAATATCGAGGAAGGCCATTGCTAAACTATATCCCCGACAAGGATTGCCCGCGCGCCGGAAGCACGCTTTGGGAGATGTATCGCTTTTATGGACTTATCGGTCGCTCCGAAGGAGCGTCGCTTCCGAACATCAGACCGATAAAACTTGGAAGAAAACCGCCATCGCGTTCTATTCGAAACCTCAAGGATCAGCCGGTAACGCCGACCTACCTAAACGTAATGTTGCCAAGCGTCTTGCGGGGTGGAGCGGAACGCAGCGTGCTCGAGGTCATGGACGCGCTGAAAAATATCAATGGACTGCACCAGACCCTCTTCGTCCTTCACCATTCGCGCCGTCAATATCCCGTGAGCTCGGCCGGCAATCTGAGAGTGGTGTTCGCGGAGAATCCCGCGAACATTCCCGAAACCATGCGCGCTTTCGCGCTCGACATGTGGGAGACATCGAGACCCCTCGTTTACACGCATCTCATCCCGGGCTCCCACCTTCAGCATTTGTGGAATCAGGAGATCGCGACAATTCCCGTCGTCCAGAACATGCGTCCAAGCTGGATCGACCCGCCTGCCGCCTATAACGACAGGCATGTTCCATTTGTAGTCGGCGTCTCGGATGCGGTGAGCAAAGAACTTCGCGCCGCCGGCCTGAGCAAGCCGGTGCTCACGCTCCGCCACGAATTGCAGCGTTTTTTTTCGCCAGCCGAGCTGGCGCGCCATCGGCGCGAGATCAGAGATCGTCATGGTTTCGCCGACAACACGTTCCTGATCGGAATGATCGGCCAGTTCAAGTCGCAAAAAGCCTACACGCGCGCGGTGCGTGTTTTACACCAGGTCCGGCGTCACATACCTGCGAAATTAATGATTCTTGGCGGTTGGGATCACGATTACGGCGATGGACGTGCCACATATGAAGCGACTTGCCGGCGTGCGGTCGAATTGGGGGTGATTGCCGATATTATCACTCCGGGCGACACCCACCCGGTCGAGCCTTATCTGGCTGCCTTTGACGTGTTCCTGAACACAAGTGTTTTCGAAGGGCTCAGCGTGGCGCTTTTGGAGGCCTTGCAGACCGGCTGCCCGGTAGTCACGGCCGACGCGGGCGGAAATCGGGAAGTCCTGCCTCCAGGCGCTGTTTTGGTCGCCGACGGATCCGACATAGAAAGCTACAGCAAGGGCATCCTCAAGTTCGTCAATCAGACGGAACGCGCATTGCCGCAAAGACCGTCGGACGCGACCCTGGTTCCCGAGATCTGGTGCCTGCTCGCAAAATATGGAATCGCCAGCACAGTCCCTCATTTCGTCGAGGGATCGGGAACGCTTTTCTTGACCGAAGATCTGCACATTGGGGGACCGCAGACCTCCTTGGTCAATCTTCTTTCGGCATATCCGGCTGAAAAAAAAGTTGCCGTTTGTGTGTTGCGCGGCGCTCCACTTGCCTCCCACAAACAGAGGCTCGACGAAGCCCAGGTCTCGATCTTCTCGGCAGAAGGTGTCGCTGGCCTAGCCGATAAAGCCAAATTCGTCTTGGGATGGATCGACGTTTTCAATTTCGCGAATGTCTGCTTCTGGAACGTCGGTCCCGAATTGAAGCTCTTACTCGCGAAAATCCTAGGCGTTCGCGATGTTCGCTTGGTCGACGTCAGCCCCGGCCCAATGCTATTTGACGAACTTGCCGCTTGCGCCGATTTTCAGCGCAGAATTTCATTTTCAGCCGTACAATATTTCGAACGACTGGATGCGTTCGTAGCGAAATATGAGGCTGGTCGGCCGTCCAAATCCCTGTGCAGCAATCCTGCGAAAATCCATGTCATCCGCAATGGCGCGTACAAGCCGTCCCACTTCACCCCCCTTCCCCAGGCCGAGCACCTGTTGCCGGATCACCTTCAAGCCGATCTCGCAATCGGAACCTGCTGCCGCATAGTGCCCGACAAACGCATCGAATACCTGATAGACATGATGAAAATTGTCGAAGGCCGCCTGCCGCGGGCGTCTTTGACGATAGTCGGAGGCCCGGATTCCCAAAGTCTCGAGTATTTCGAAGAAGTGCGTCGATACCAGAAGCAAGCCGGCGTGGAAAATGTTCTGTTTGCCGGATGGCAGGAAAGAGTTGACCGGTTCCTCGCTCAATTTGCGGTGTTCGTCGCAGTGTCCGAACGGCAAGGCTGCTGCAATTCCACGTTGGAAGCAATGGCAATGGGCATACCCGTCGTTGCCAACAGCTGCGCCGGAATGGCCGAACAGATCGAAGATGGAGCAAATGGCTACCTCATCGACAGCCCGGCGGAAATGGCCGCCCGCGTGATGGCATTGCTGACGAACAAACGGAATCGAAAAAAAATGGGTCGCGTGGCGGCCATGAGAGTTTTCGATCGGTTTTCGATGGACAGCATGGTGGATGGGTATGTCCAGGTTTTGGAAGTGAGCCGTTCGACGACCACTGGCCGCACGCGAATCAATAACAGAATCCGGGTGCCGCCCGCGCTTTGTACTTGAGTGGCGCTCAGCAAATAGATGCGATGCCGGCCGCGCAGAGGCCTCGACCCTACGATCTCCAAGACGTGCAATCTCGAATGCAAGATATGCCGCGGCAAAGCTCATGACACAAATCTCGGGAGGCGGCGTCCGCTCCACACCGTCCCATCGTGTTCGCATGGCCGCCGGCCGGCGCGGCCGCGCCAATTCCGCTTTTGTATTCGCGGTCGTCGGCGATCGGCATGTCGCGGGTGTCAAAACCGCTCTACTTTTTCTCAAAAAGTTCAGCAGAGCCGAGATTTTTGTTATTCGAAGCCGGAGCCAATCTCGGATCCAGCACGATCAGGTTATGACCGTTCAGCTTCCGGACGCGCTTGATGATCGACAGGCAACCATTTTCCTAAAGACCGCAATCGCAGGTTATGTCCGCGGACTGGCCAAATATTTCTGTTATCTGGACAGCGACGTCATCGCCGTTCACGATGAAGTCGATTCAATTTTCGACAAGCGATCGGGGGCGATCAATTTCGCGCTCGATCATGTGAATATCGATCAGTTTAGCCCTTGGGCCGTGAACTGCGGGTGCTCGGGAGGATCGTGTCGGCATCTGCGGGACGCAATAGCCAACACTTTTGACGTCGGGGTTGCGTCGGGCGATTGGCGCCTCTGGAATGGCGGTGTGTTCCTGTTCGACGAGAATTCAGAGGAATTCCTGGCCGCTTGGCATAAAATGACTTTGGCAGTTTTTGACGATCCCTACTGGAAGACTCGCGACCAAGGCACCCTGGCGGCGACTGTGTGGAAACTGGGATATCAAGAGCAAAGGCCTCTCGATTCGGAATTCAACCTCGTGGTCGACAGAATGTGGGGTATCCCGCAACAGCGCCGCGACCGTGCTACGATTTCCGATTTTCAATGTCGGCGTGACTACTCGCTCACGGGAGAGGATAATTTGATGGCTCCGCGGCTAATTCATTTCATAAATGGCGGCGTCGGCCAAAAGGGTTGGAAGAATTGGGACGACGTGCATGCTTTGATTAGGCGATCTCGTTGGCAGAGGCGGCCAGAGAATTGAGCGGTCATCGGGCTTTTATCGGCGATCAATGCCCATAGATTCCGACAGTCCCGGCACTCCCTGTATGTAGTTTTTAAGGATCGCCGCCCTGAGCCGATTCGCGTAGGGTGTCGGGTGACCATCCCCGGGTATGGAAATATCTGCGGCTCGCTGTTTCGAGAGAGTTACGTCCACGACAGCTGCGTGCCCATCCTGCAGGCGCCGCACTATTTCAGCATTGCTGAATCCTGTTCCCCGCAAATAAGCGTCCGGCACTTTGAGATAAGCAATGAGCGTGGGTGCGCCATATTTCTCTCTCGCAAGATCCGCTGCGGCCAGCAAAATCCGGATGTAGAGATCGACGTCGCCGTAGGTCGGCTTCTTGACCACCGGATCGATAAACGCACGATAGATGGCCGTTTGCGCAATCCAGTCTGGCAGCCACAGTTTTCTTGCAGCGCAGGCGCCTGTATAAACGAGCCGCCCCTGCTCAAGTGCATATCGCGGCGCGTCGCGCAGCCAATGTCGCTTGCAAGCCGTCCGCTCTGCATGCCAGGCCGCCGTAAGGAATACAAAAAGCTTCGGGCGCGGACCGATCACCTCATCGAAGCGGCCGTTCTGTAATTCTCGCAGGAAATGCTGAGGGCCGTAGCCGGGAAATGCAAGATTCAGGACTCGCAGCTTGCGGTCGAAGATGTTCGCGAAAGCTTGCGGCAAGGTGTCGGCGTCGTTGACGCCGTGGCCAAAAGTGAAGGAATCGCCGAAAAAGACTACCGTTGCACAGGCGTCGCAAGAGCGCGTCTGACGCAGCAGATTTGAACCTATCGTATAGTCGACCTCATAAATTGTGGCCTTTGTGATTGGGTTGATCTCTTTCTCATGAATTTGGCCAGGGCGCGGCCCCCAGCCCATCTCGGGCCAGTATGCGGACAATTTGGGGGTGTCCACTCTTTGTGGGGGTGCTGGAGCTATGTGTTCCGCTACCGCTTCCACGACCAGCATGCCGAAAACCGATGACGTCACGATCAACAC
>JASHVQ010000057.1 GCA_030044485.1 Methylovirgula sp.
ACGCGCCGCGAAGGAATTGCGCGACGGCTATTACGTCAATCTCGGCATCGGCATCCCGACTCTCGTCTCCAATTACATCCCTCCCGGCATGGACGTGCAGTTGCAAAGCGAGAACGGCATGCTCGGCATGGGGCCCTTCCCCTATGAAGGCGAAGAAGACGCCGATCTCATCAACGCCGGCAAGCAGACGATCACCGCACTGCCGACGACGAGTTATTTCTCCTCCGCCGACAGTTTCGGCATGATCCGCGGCGGGCACATCGACCTCGCCATTCTCGGCGCCATGGAAGTGGCGGAAAACGGCGATCTCGCCAATTGGATGATCCCCGGCAAGATGGTGAAGGGCATGGGCGGCGCCATGGATCTCGTCGCCGGCGTCAAACGCGTCGTCGTCGTCATGGAGCACACCGCCAAGGATCAGCCCAAATTGCTGCGCCGCTGCACCCTGCCGCTCACCGGTTCGCGCGTGGTCGACATGGTGATCACCGATCTCGGCGTCTTCACGCTCGACAAGACGGGCGGCGAGGGCTTGACGCTCGTCGAACTCGCGCCGGGCGTCGGCACCGATGAAATCACCCGGAAGACCGAAGCCGCCTTCAAGGTCCATCCGGGCCTCGCATCGCAAGCCGCCTGAGCCCGGCCACCCCGGCTGGCCCTCAAGCCCCGAACGCGCTACCTAACAGCGCAGGATTCGCGCCGGCGCTCGCGCAAGGACGATCGATGTTCCCGAAGCCTCTCCCGGAGCTCAGCCGCAATTCCGCCGCCTACGAGCAGCAGCCGATGGTGAAGGCGACCGGTTTTCGCGAATATGACGCGCGCTGGCTCTTCGAAAAAGAAATCAACCTTATGGGCATGACCGCGCTGGGCTTGGGCCTCGGCACGCTGATCCACGAGTTCGGCGTTCGTCCCGAGATCGTCACCGGCCACGATTTCCGCTCTTACTCGTCGGCGATCAAATACGCGCTGGCGACCGGGCTCGTCGCCGCCGGCGTCAAGGTGCACGACATCGGCCTCGCGCTCTCGCCCATGGCTTATTTCGCGCAATTCGATCTTGATCTGCCTTGCGTCGCCATGGTCACCGCCTCGCACAACGACAATGGCTGGACGGGCGTGAAGATGGGCACGCAGCGCCCCGTCACCTTCGGACCGGAAGAGATGAACCGGCTGAAGGACATCGTTCTCTCCGGCGCCTATCGCTACGCCGAGGGCGGCGGATATCGCTTTGTTCCTGATTTTGCGGCGCGCTATATCGACGCGCTCACCAAGCGCAAGAAGATTTCGCGAAAACTGAAAGTCGTCTGCGCCTGCGGCAACGGCACGGCCGGCGCCTTCGCGCCGAAAATTTTCGAGAGGCTCGGCTGCGATGTGGTTCCGCTCGACACCGAGCTCGACTTCACCTTTCCGCATTACAACCCCAATCCCGAAGACCTTAAGATGCTGCACGCCATGTCGGCCAAGGTGCGCGAAAGCGGCGCCGATCTCGGCCTCGGCTTCGACGGCGACGGCGACCGTTGCGGGGTCGTCGACAATAACGGCGCGGAAATTTTCGCCGACAAGATCGGCGTCATGCTGGCGCGCGACCTCTCCAAGCTCTACCCGGGCTCGACCTTCGTGGTGGACGTCAAATCGACCGGCCTGTTTTTGACCGACCCGGTGTTGCTGGGGAACGGCGTCAAGGCCGATTATTGGAAGACCGGCCATTCCTACATCAAGCGCCGCGTCACAGACCTGAAGGCGCTCGCCGGCTTCGAGAAATCCGGACATTTCTTCTTCAACACACCGGTCGGGCGCGGCTACGACGACGGCCTGCTGACCGGCATTCACATCGTCGACATGCTCGACCGCAATCCAAACAAGTCGATGGCCGATCTCTATGCCGATCTGCCGAAGACCTGGGGCTCGCCGACCATGGCCCCGCATTGCGCCGACGAGGCCAAATATCAGGTCGTCGAAAAGGTCGTCGCCCGATTCAAGGACATGTTTGCGAAGGGCGAGAAGGTCGCCGGTCAGAAGATCCGCGATCTTGTCACCGTCAACGGCGTGCGCGTCATCGCGCAGGACGGGACCTGGGGACTGGTGCGCGCCTCGTCGAACAAGCCGGAGCTCGTCGTCGTCGTCGAAAGCCCGGTCTCGGAAGCGCGCATGCGCGAAATGTTCGCGGCCCTCGACGCCGTGCTGCGCGAGAATCCGGGAGTCGGCGCCTACAACCAGACGATCTAGTGCCCGGTCGCCTGCGAATTATGCGCCTGGATCTGGCCTGCAACTTCGTTGAAAAAGGCCGGGTCGTCCCCTAAGCGCGCCGTCGGCTGACAGCGCGGCGCGCAGGTGTAGGACTGGCGGTCCATGCCGCGCTGGACGATGAGCGCGTTGCCGCCGCCCACCACCTGAACCGTGGACTGGGCCACCGGATTGCCGTCGCCGTCGAGCGCGATGAGGTTCGTCTCGCCAAAGCCTTTGCCGGTGACGATCATCGTGCCGCCCTGCTTCAGCAAGGTGACGTCGGCGATCATCGGATTGCCGATGACGAGCGTGCGGGCGCTCACGGGAAGCTTGACGACGCGCGCCTGATCGACGGTGACGACGAGCGTCTGATCCGCGGCGGCCGGTGCAAGCAGAAGACAGGAGATCAGTGCGGCTTTCGCGCCAAGCCAAAAGGACCGCTCGAAGAACTGCAAACGCATGGCCTACCCTTCGCAACCGAACGCAACGAGCAGCGCCATTTGACATTCGAATGGTGAATTATTGCTGAAGAGGGCCGCGCCGCGCTGTAGAGGCGGGTAGTGCTTTTCTTTACCGATGCCTTGCTGTGCGGCGCATGATCGGCGCCCCGCAGCGCGGCCGCCGCCTCACGCGAAGCGCCAAGCGGATCATACGCTTATGCAGGTCGCCCCGACCCGCTCGAGACAATGGCCGCGCCGGTTTTCTCACGCAGATGGAGCTTGCCGAGTACTTGCGGCACTCAAGAATAATTGGCCTAACGAGTCCCCGGTCGAGTTAACGCGATTGCAACGAGTAAATCATACCTTCGCCGAGGTTCCAGCGGATAGCCAGCGAGACTTGGACTGGAATTTGTGGAGAGTCGGGAACGAGGAGTCGCACCCATGAAGAAGCTTTTCGCGCGTTTCGCCGCGGATCAGTCGGGCGCCACGGCCATTGAATATGGCCTGATCGCCGGTCTGATTGCCGTCGTGATCATCAGCGCTGTGAGCACTCTTGGCACGAGAATTTCTGCCAAGTTCAATGCGATCGCAGCCAACCTGAGCTAAGATCTGCTCCCTCAGGAGCTTGGTCTACAATTCCGGCCCGCGGAGTGATCCGCGGGCCGTCGTTTTTGGCGCCGTTTTTCCGCGCCGCGAACGGACGCAGTTGCGCGCGCCGGCGGCGCCTCGCCTCATCTCGGGCCTCGTTGCGCTTGTGATCATCAGCGCCGTCACCAAAGTCGGCACGCGCCTGTCCGCCAAATTCAACGCCATCGCCGCCAATCTCAGCCGAGCGGCGCAGCTTAGCGCGAGCCTCGCAAAGTTTCGGTTTCAGCGATCCGGCCGGCGCCGCCATATCTCGACCGCGCCGGCATTTTCGAGACGTCGGTAATCCTCCAAGACGGCGCGCAGCGGCGCCTGGCTGCGCGCCCAGATCTCGACGTTTGCATCCTCGACCAGCAGGATTTGGGGCTTGGCGCGATCGACGTCGCTTTCAAACTGCGCTTCGTCGGCCCGCATATAGTCCAAGAGCCGCGCCCGCTCGCTCTCGGAAACAAGCCCGCGGGCGAGCAAATATCTCACGCCCCAACTGACCCACAGACAATTCTGCCGCCCGACCCAGGTGCCGCCGAGATTGCGCACCAGCGGATGGCCGACGTCGAGCTGTTCGGCAAGCGCGGCGATTTGCGGATGCGCGGGGCCGAGGCGGCGCACCGCCTCGGCGAGGCCGGGATATTCCTCGCCATTGCCGAAGTCTTTCAAAGTGCCGAAGAGGAAGGGCGCAAGACAGAGCGAGGGCACGAAGACGAAAAGCGCGAAGATCCGCCGCGCCGCAGTGAGGCCGGGCGCGCCAGGGGCGGAAATAAACGAAGCGGCCGCCAGAAGCGCCAGCCCAACTCCCGGATAGGCGTGGTTCATCCATCCTTTTCCCTGGATCAGGAAGGTTGCGAGAAAGCCCGCCGAAGCTACGGCCAAGACCAGCGTGCGCGGCTGGCGAAGCAGCGCGCGGCCCGCGATGCCGACAAGCCCGCCCAGCAAAACCGCGTTGGCGAGAAAGAGCGGCGAGAGGAGGGAGCGCCAAAGCCGGTCGCGTAACGGCGCATAGACCGCGAGGATGAGCGGCAGAGCTTGGCTCAGATAGGCGGGGAAGACCGCAAGGATGACGAGCGCATAGGCGAGAAGCACGCCGCCCGCCGCCAAGACTTCCGGCGCCAGCAAAAGCGCCAGCCTGCGCCGCGCGACGACGCCGTAAAGCACGATGCCGGCGGCGGGCAGGAGATAATAGGGCTTGAAGGCGCAAGCCAAGCCGCAGCCGATGCCGGCGAGCAGCGCGTCGCGGAGGAGGACCTTGCCGCCCGCCGCGCGCCCGGCGGCGAGCGCCGTCATGGGCAGCATGGCGATCAACGCCAGATGTTCGCGCTCGGAAAAGCAGAAGGCGGGAACGAAAAGCAGGACGTAAAGCCCGAGTCCCAGAGCTGGCAAGGCTTCGCTTGGCGCCAGCAGATCGGCGCGGCGCAGGATCTCGCCGGTGAGCAGCAGCGCCAGGCCCGCGCCCAGAAAGGTCAGGATCGCGACAAAGAACTCGGGCGGCGCGCCAAAAATCCGGCCAAGGGCGACGGCCGGCACATAGGCGAGAAAGGCGGCCGGCGGATTGGGATCGAAAATATCGACATAGGGAACGGCGCCTCCGAGATATTTCTCGGCGAAGGTCAGAAACCAGGAATCGTCGCCGTTGAGATGGCCGATGGCCTGCTGCAAGACGGCGGCGGCGGCGATCAGCGCGCTCGCCCGCCAATCTTGCGCGAAGCGCAAAAGCGCGTCTTCGAGATCGAAGGAACGCTTTGCCGGAAGCGAGAGATCGGTCATCGGCGCAGTTTAGCCGCGATTGATTAAGCCGCGCCGAAGCGCGGCGCCGAAAATTGCCGGCGCGCTCGGGCGATAACATTAAGACTTGGTAAATGGCTGGCGGCTAACCTGCCTGCCTGCGCCGCTGCGGCGCATCGATCGGACCCTCTTCATGCTCGTAGCCGCGACGCTCGTTCTCTTTCCGGCGCTGATGATCTTCGCCGCCTTCTCCGATCTGTTCACGATGATGATCTCCAACCAGGTCTCGCTGGCGCTCGTCGCGGCATTCTTTCTTTTGGCGCTGGCGCTCAAGGTGCCGCCCCGCGAAATCGAGCTGCACATGGCCTGCGGCTTTCTCGTTCTTCTCCTGACCTTCTTCTTCTTCAGCCGCGGCTGGGTCGGGGGCGGCGACGCGAAACTCGCCTCGGCGACCGCGCTTTGGCTCGGGTTCGATCATATCGCCGACTACGGCCTTTATGCCGCGCTGATTGGCGGCGGCCTCACTTTGCTGATCCTTGCGGTGCGCCGTTGGCCGCTGCCGGTTTTCTTGGCGAACCAGCAATGGATCGCGCGCCTGCACGACCGTCGCAGCGGCGTTCCTTATGGAATAGCGCTGGCGCTGGCCGGGCTCATTCTCTACCCGGGAACCCGAATTTGGCTTTCCGCCGCAGGTTATTGATGCCGCCAAGCGCGAGCGATCGCGGCGCGATCCGTTCAATCAGACATAATCCATTAACCTTAATTTGACGTTTGCATGGTCCTATCGGAGCGCCTCCCGGTCGTGGCGCGCGTCAACGGGTTTACGCATGAAACGAGCTCGCATTCTGATCCTTGGCACCGCTCTCGTCGCCGGAATCGGCGCCGCCTTCCTGGTCGCCGGATCGAAGCCCCTCGCTCCAATACGGCAGGCGGCACCCGCCCCCGCGACGATAGCGATGGACGACGTGCTCGTCGCCGCCCGGGACATCGAATTCGGCGGCACGATCAACGCCGATGACATGCGCTGGCAGCCCTGGCCCAAGGCCAGCGTGCCGCCGGGCTCCATCCTGCGCGTCGCCATGCCCAATGCGATCGCCGATTTCAAAGGCTCGCTGACCCGCGATCCGATTGGCGCCGGGGAACCGCTCTATGCCGACCGGCTCATCCAGCCCGGCAAGGCAAGTTTCATGGCGGCGATGCTGCCGGCCGGAACGCGCGCCGTGGCCATCAACATCGACCAGCAAGGGGCCACGACCGCCGGCGGATTCATCCTGCCCAACGATCACGTCGACGTCATTCACACCTACAAGGATGACGACGC
>JASHVQ010000058.1 GCA_030044485.1 Methylovirgula sp.
CCGGCTTCGCCTGTTTCGCGACCAAAAATTAAACAATTCGCGGCACAATTCGACCAATCAGCTTTCGACGAGAGCGTGGCGTACGGAGTTAGTGGTGGCGGCGCATCAAGACGTCCTTGGCTTCGTTCACGCGGGCGGCAAGGTCCGTCGATCCGCCGTGATCGGGATGGAGCTTTTTCATCAGCGAGCGGTGCGAACGCACGACATCATCGCGCGAAGCCCCTTTGTGAAGGCCCAGGACCTCATAAGCCTCATCCTCGGACATCACGCCAGGTCGCGGCGCGCCCTGCGCTCGCTTATGCCGCGCGTCGCTCCCTCCGTCTCCTGCCGCACGCCATCCGGCAAAGCGGCGGTCGAAATAAGCCTCTAGGAGCCGCGCCCCGTCGGGGTCGTCGCGCTGGCAGAGCCGGTAAAGGGCCTCGCATTGCGGCCGGCTCATCTGATCGAGCGATTTTCCTTCGTCCGGACCGGCGAGCACCGTGCCGCGAATGACGCCGGTGGCGTGGTCGAGCTCCATTTCGACCATGGCCGAGCGCACCCGCGAGGCGGCGCCGGCGCGGCTTTGGCCCGGCCCGAACCAGGCGCTCGGCGAACGCTTGGCCAACAGCCAGAGACCCAAACCGCCGAGCGGCAGGGCGATATCGATCCGCCCGCGCAGCAGGAGGACGGCGGCCAGCAACACTGCGACAATCCCGCCGCTGGCGCGCAAAGCCTGAGCGAGATCGGCGGGGCTGGCGCGGCTCACGGACCGCAGCCCCGAAAGGACGAGCCAGCAGACGAGAAATCCGGCGAGAAGATAGACCATCAGTGCATCTGCGCGAGCAGCAATGAGGCTTCGGAACTCGCCGCGGCGCGCGCCTCGAGCGCCGCCAGCCCTCCCGACGCATAGGCGGCCGCCGCGCCGAGCAATTCCTTGAGACGTTTGGCGGCGTCGGCGTCGAAGGCGGCATAGGCTCCGCCCGTCAGCCAAGCGATGCGCCGAAAGGCTTCCTCGGCGGTTGGATCATGGCCCTCCTGGAACATGAAGGCTTTGACCCCAAGCAAACCCAATTCGCCGGCGAGCCGGCAAAGGGCGTCTATCTGTTCTTCCATGGCGTCGCCCACGAAAACCAGAGCGCCGATGCGCTCGGCTTTGGCGGCGTCGCGGACGTGACGCAAGACCTTGCCGATTTGCGTGCGCCCGGCGCGCACCGAAAGGCCGCTCATGCAAGCCGCGAGCCCCGCGCCATTGCCGACGAAGGGCGAGGCCTTGCATTCGGAAAACCCGCGGAAATAGAGGAGCTGGACGGCGAGACCGCCGAAGGCCGCCGCGGTTGCAAACATTTCCCCCTGCAGCGACAGGGCGAGATCCCAGGTCGGCTGGCGGCTCATGGTCGCATCGAGCGCGAAGACCAGACGCCCGCCGGCGTGAGGCGCCGGCACATTCGCGGCCTCGGCCAAAAACCGGTCGATGTCGCGTTTGGCGCTCGCCGCCGGTGCGATATTCGCCTTCTCCTTTGCGCCCAAGCTCAACTCCGCGAAATCGAAGCGCCTAAATTCCTACGCCGGCGCGCTTCGGGCAAGCGGCGTGGGCAAGGGCGGCGGCTATTTTGTCGCCGCCCGTGCAAAAATCGGCGCCCTTCAGACCAGACCGAGTTCGGCAAGTTCAAGCCGCAGTTCGGGCGGCATGGCGCCTGCCGCGCCCTTGCCGAGGTCCGCCGGACGATCCTTGTCGGCCAGATAACGCCAGCCTTGAAAGGCGCGGAAGGGACGCGGCACGACCGGTACGAGCCTCGGGTCGAGCAGCAACCGGCAGCGTCCGACGCCCTCGGCGTCGAGGAAAGGCTCGATCCCGCGGATGGCTTGGCGCACCGCGATCCGTCCCTTGATGACCCAGTAGAGCGAGCCGCCGTCGAGAAGCTCCGCGGCGCGGCGCGGCAGCATGCGCGTCACGTGAACATAAAGCCCCTTGCGGCGCCGCTTGCTGCGCCTTGCCTCGAGAGCGGCGATCGAGTCGACCCCGACGCAAAGCTTGAGGAGATGCACGCTCATGATAGCCTTCGCCGGAGGAGCGCCGGGCGGATTACCGCAAGAAATTCGCCTTGGCTCCGGGCAGCAGACTGAAACTCGCCGATTGCGACCCCACCCACAAGGGAAAGGAGAAATAGGCCGAAACCGCGGCGGCGGCGACCGAGCGCCGTCAAGCGGGCTTTGGGCGCGGCGCCGCCAAGCTCGCCAGAAGCACGGCGATAACGCCGGTCAGAAAAATGCCGTCGAAGGTTCCCGCCCCGCCGATCGAGGCAACAGGGGCGCCCAAACCCCGCACTTTGTCGAGGTTGAGAAGGTCGGCGCCGATGAGAACGCCGAGGCTGCCGCTGACATAGGCGAGCGGCGCGGCATAGGTGCGCGAAATCAGCATTGCCACAACGGCGGTCGCAAGCGGCGGCACGAAGACCGGTTCGGCGATGCCCACGCCATGCACCGGGATTGCCAGCCTATGGGCGATCAATGCGACGCAGGCCGTGGCGATCGCGGCGCGGATCCAGAGGTCGTATTTGAACAGCAGATAAAGCGACACGAGGATGGGAATGACGGCGCCGCCGACATTGATGGCGACGACCGTGCCCGGCCATTCAACCACCACCGGCACCGTATATTGCATGCCAAAGACCGTGATCTGCCCGCCCGAGACCACCGCTTCCGGCGGCATGGCGGCGATGGGAATGTTGATGTAGCTGCCGATCAGCGAGGCAAAGAGCAGAAAGAGCGCCATCCGCGCATCGAGCCCGGCGCGCACGAAGGCGTATTGGAGGGCGCGAATTTCGATATAGATCACCAGCCCGACGAAGATTCCGACGAGCAGCAGGAAGAACGGCAAGGTGAGGGGTAAATATTGCAGCGGGCTTTCCTGCATCCTCTAGTCCATTCCGCAGCCTGCGCCGCTGCACGATCCCGCCCGCGGGCTAGAGATCTTCATATTTGGCGATGCGCCAGCTTTCCGCCTCGGCGCCTTTCTGCCAATCCCGATAGGCCGGCAAGGCCATGATTCTATCCATATAGGTGCGCGTCGCCCGCGTAACCGGCACATCATAAATGTGCAACCGATTGACGACGGGCGCGAACATGGCGTCGGCGGCGCAGAAGTCGCCGAAAAGAAAGTCGCCCTTGCCGCCAAAATTTTGGCGGGCGTCAGCCCAGGCGGCTTCGATCCGCGCGACGTCGGCTTCGGCCTCGGGCGGGCCCGCGCGCCGCCGCACCGGCCGGCGCATGTTCATCGGCAAATTGGCGCGCAATGCCGCAAAACCGGAATGCATCTCGGCCGCCAGTGCCCGGGCGCGGGCCCGGGCGCTGGCCAAATCGGGCCAGATCGGCAGATTGGGGAAGCGCTCGGCCAAATATTCGATGATGGCGAGCGAATCCCAGACGAGAAGATCGCCGTCGCGCAGCGCCGGACATTTTCCGGACGGCGAATAGCGCAGGATCTCGGCGCGTGTCGTCTCCTGCTCCAGCGGAATGACGATTTCCGCAAAGGGGATATCGAAATACCGCATCAGGATGAAGGGCCGTAGCGACCATGACGAATAGGCCTTGTTGGCGATGATGAGGGTTAGCGCCATGGACGCATGCGCAAAGCCGTCACTGCACCGACTTGGCAGGCGCTCCCTGCTCCGCGCTTTCTCCCGGCGCTTCGAGCGGCTTGCCCATAGCCTTCAGCTCCGCGGCGGCGACCGAATATTGGTCGGCCGTCGCCGGGCAGACCTTGAGCGTGCGCTGGAAGAGATCCGTGGCTTCGTCTTTGTCGCCCTTGTCGCTGCTGAGCAACATCGATTCGCCGATGAAGAAATAGGCGTCGCAGAGGCGTGCCTGGGTGATGACGGGATCGATGTTCTGCGCGGAGACCGCGACCTCGTGCGGGTTCACCTGGCCGGCATAGAGAAGCAGGAGCGGCGCCGGCCAAGCTCCCATGTTCAAATGAATGGCGGATTTGGTGATGTCGTACGGCTGATTTTGGCGGCGCACGGCGATGTTGAGCCACAGGGCCGTGTAGGGATCGCTGCTATCCATGCTCTCGGCGCGGCGAAAATCAGCCTCGGCCTTGGCCGCGTCGCCGTTTGCGAAATAGGTGATGCCGCGCCCCTTGAAAGCCGAGACGAGCTGCGGATCGAGCTTGATGGCTTGGCTGTAACCGTCGAGCGCGTGCTGATAATCGCCCTTGGCGCGATAGGCCTTGGCCAGATTGTTATAGGCGTGGGCGTAGGTCGGAACGAGCTTGACCGACGCGCTCCAGTCGGCGATGGCCGCGTCGAGCTCGCCGCGGACGAAATGATCGATGCCGCGGTCGAAATAGGCGGTGGCGCGGTCGCTCACGATGCCGTTCGGATCTTCGGCGATTTTCGTGCAGCCGGCGATCCCCAGATTGAGATCCTGCATCTGCTGGCAGTCGGCGAAGTCGGTCTGGGTCGCAGCCAGCGCCGATCCGCCCCAGGCCAAGAGCGGCACGGCGGAGAAAAGCAATAACCAACGCATACATCCTCCCTTCCCGGCGATTAAGCTGGCATTCAAGGCGGCCAAGCCTGGCGCGGTATTCCGTTAAGCTCCCGGGCGGCGCTTCGTCCGCCCGGGCTGAAGCGGCCCATTTATTTCGGAATTGCGTCCTAGGCAAGGATTACGGCGCCGGAAACCAAGCGTCCGTCTTGCCGGTCAGATGATAGGCGAAAAGGCCAATCCATTCGTGCACCGCAT
>JASHVQ010000059.1 GCA_030044485.1 Methylovirgula sp.
AAGGTTAAAAAGTCGGTCCTGCCTTCTGGCAACCGTAGTTTCGAAACGCTCGCGTCTGTCAGTCTCAATCCGACCCCCTCAACATGGGAAGCATATGGGAAGCATATTTCTGAATGCTTGTGACCAATTTTGCTTCCTAATATCTAGGGGTATGCAACGATTGTCAATATGTTATGTTCCAAATTAGTATCACGAGCAACCATAAAGTCCATAAACTCCTAGACTACGAATCTAGGGGTCGGGAGTTCGAATCTCTCCGGGCGCGCCATTTGCCATTCATGATTTTGCACTGCGAACCGCTTCGACATAGACGACCATGGCGCGGCCGTAACAGAGCGCCCGTTTTCCCGCGAGGCTGGGAGCGATGACTGCGAAGATCCCCACTTTGCGCGATGTTCCGATCGGCATTGCGGCGACGGGGCGGCGCCGCGAGACGGATTCGATGGGCGGGATCGACGTGCCGGCGGATCGCTATTGGGGCGCGCAGACGCAGCGCAGCCTCGCCAACCTTTCGATCGGCGACGATCTCATGCCGAAGCAGCTTTATCATGCTTACGGCTATGTGAAGAAAGCGGCCGCGCTCGTCCACGCCGCCGCCGGCCGCCTGCCCCGCTTCAAGGCCGAGGCGCTTCTGCGCGCCGCCAACGAGGCCATCGAAGGCAAGCTCGACGGCCATTTCCCGCTGCATGTTTGGCAGTCCGGCTCGGGAACGCAGTTCAACATGAACGTCAACGAAGTCCTCGCCAACCGCGCCACTCAGCTGCTCGGCGGGGCGATCGGCCGCAAAGAGCCGGTGCACCCCAACGACGACGCCAATATGGGGCAATCCTCGAACGACACGTTCCAGACGGCCATGCACATCGCCGCGGTGCTGGAGATCGAGGAGCGCCTCTTGCCCAAGGTCGAGGCGCTCGCCGCCGCGATCGAGGCCAAGGCCGAAGAATGGAAGGACGTGGCAAAGACCGGGCGCACGCACCTTCAGGACGCCGTCCCCCTGACGTTCGGGCAGGAATGGTCGGGCTACAGGCGGCAGATTGGCGACGCCGTGACGCGCATTCGTCAATCGGAAGCCGGCCTCTTCGAACTCGCAGCCGGCGGCACGGCCGTCGGCACGGGCCTTAACGCGCCGCCTGGCTTCAGCGCCGACATGGCTGCCAAAATCGCCGAACTCACCGGCCGTCCTTTCGTCACGGCGCCTAACAAATTCGCCGCGCAAGGCTCGGTGGATGCAATGGTCGCGGCGATGGCCTCTCTGCGTTCGCTGGCGATCGCCTTGATGAAGATCGCCAACGACATCCGTTGGCTGGCCTCGGGCCCGCGCTGCGGCCTTGGCGAACTGGTTCTGCCCGAGAATGAGCCGGGATCGTCGATCATGCCGGGCAAGGTCAATCCGACTCATTGCGAAGCGATGTTGATGGTTTGTATCGAGGTGATCGGGCAGGACAATGCCGTCGCCTTTGCCGGAAGCCAGGGCAATTTCGAATTGCATGCCATGCGCCCGATGATTATCGCCAATTTCCTGCGTGCGGCGCGCAATCTCGGCGAAGCTTGCGAGCAGTTCCGGCGCTTCTCAATCGACGGGATAGAGCTTAACCGCGCCCGGATCGAGGAGATGTTGGGGCGCTCGCTCATGCTGGCGACGGCGCTTTCGCCGCTCATCGGCTACGACGAGGCCGCGGCCATCGCCCGCAAAGCCAGCGCCGAAGGACTGACGCTCAAAGAAGCCGCTTTGGCCACAGGTTTGATCGACGCAGAGCGCTTCGACGCAATCGTCGATCCGAAAAAGATGGTCGGGCGCGGCGGCGGCGGGGCCTAGAAGGGCAGAAGCTGCGTGAGGCTCGCCAGAGCGGCGCCGATGACGGCGCTCCCCGAGCGCCGCCCGCGGATGCTCGGCGCGGCTGCCGAGTCCTCGCGGCCGAGGCAAGCCGAGAAGCAGCGCCGGAAAACGCGCGCCGCGGCGAGCGGCGTATCAAGGAAGCCCGGAAGCGGATCGTCGGCCGCCGCCGCCGCAAATGCAGCGGGACGGCGCCAGCACTTCGCGTAATCCGACAAGGCGAGACGTCCGCCTGCCATCAATTGAAGCGCGGCGAGGAAGTCGCGCGCCGCGAACATCCACGACCGGCCGGCCGCGGCGCGAACCGGAGCCGGGCTTTGGCCCAGCGCGAGCTGCCAGTGAAGAAAAGGAAAATCGACCCCGGCGGCCGCGCCGAGCGCGATCCATGTCCAGACGCGCGGATTGACGTCGAGCAGCTTATAGCGGCCATCGCGCGCGTCATATTTGAATTCGATCTCCACGACGCCGCTGTAGCGCAAAGCCGCCAAGAAGCGGCAGGCGGCTTTCTCCACCTCGTTTTCTTCAAGCGTCTCGACGAAGGTGCTCGTGTAGCCGAATTGCAGGGGAAATTGCCTGGTGCGGCGCGCCACCAGCGAGGCAATTGGCGCGCCGCGATCCCAGAGGCCCGCGTAGGAGAATTGCGCTTCCCCGCCGCCCGCGATGAGCTCTTGGATCGCAACGCCCTTGCTGCCGACAAGCGCGATGGCGCGCTCATAGAGGCGTTGCAATTCCTTCGCACTGTCGGCGCGCCAGGCTTTTGCATTGGTGAACGCATTGCGCTGCGTTCGGAGCGTCGGCTTGAGGATGAGCGGAAATCTGCCCGCCGCCGCATCGAGCTGCGCGGCCGATTCCGGATAAAGGCTCCAGGGCGAGTGAACGCCGACGGATGCGGCGTGCTCGTGGATCAGCCTTTTGTCGAAAGCCCAGCGGATCGTCTCCCAGGCGGGCATGGCAAGCGTGAACAGCGTCGAAAGCGCCTTATGCGCCCGCGCTACGAATTGCACTTCCGCGTCGCCTCCGGCAAAGAGCACCCACCCTTGCAGGCCGTTTTTTGCAGCAAATTCGAGCAGTGCGCTCAGGGCATCCGCGTGGTTCGGCCCGCGCCAGTGAAAACTGCGCGCCACATGCCGCGAATAGCTCGCGATCGGATGGTCGCTGGTGACGAACCAGACGGGAATGCCGCGGCGGCCGAGACTGCGGGCAACCGCAAGGCTTCCGTGCGCGCCGCCGAGGATAAGGGCGCCTGGAAGACCGCCGGCCTCTTTGCCAAGGGCGTCGCGTTGGTCCATATGCGCTCCGCGCTAGCTCCGCTGCGTCTGTTGCGCGCCGCTCAGCCGCGTCTCGGCGCCGCGCGCGATAATGCCCGACGCGGCGCGGCGCCGACGCGCCGCTTGCGCAATGCTCCGGCCGGCAAATGACGTGCCGGCCACAAAGCGCATCAATGGGCCGAAATTTTCAGCCGCGGAAGCGCCGGCGAAATGCAGGCGCGCGACGCTCGATTCGAATTCCCCGGTCAAATGCGGCGAACTCTCCGTACAGGCGATCGCCCGGCCGAGTTCCGGAGCGAACACGTCCATCTTGGACACATCAATCTTGTAGCCCGTCGCCAGCAAGACATGATCGAAGCGAATTCTCTTATCGCCGACTGTCACGGCGACCTCGGCGCCGTCTTGGACCGCTTCGAGGACCGGGCTTCCACACCGGACGCGAACATTGGTAAAGCGCGGCAAAATCCAATTCGCAGCGCCGGCGCGCGTCCCGACACTATCGACCCAGTTCCGCGTCTTCGCGGGAAGCCGATGCACGAGGGCCGGGAACTCGATGAGCCAGTTGAGGGGGAAACGTCCGATGTTCGAAGGCGAAGTGATCATGGGCGCTGCGCATTCGTACAGCGCGCGCTCCCAGTCCTTCCGCCAGCGCGCGCTGCCGAGCCATCTTATGTCGCCGCGGCAGATGAGTTCGACCTCGGCGCCCGCTTCGGTGAGCAAGACCGCGGATTCGCAGGCGCTCTGCCCTCGTCCGACGATCGCAATCCGCATTCCCTTGAAGGCTTCGAAATTGGCGTGTTCGCAGGTGTGGCTGACGAACTGCGCCGCAAGGCCGTCGAAGACAGCCGGCCTGAATTGCTGATTGGCAAGCCCGGTGGCGACGATCACGCGCTCCGCCGAAAACCTGTCGCCGTCGGCGAGCGTGACGCGAAAGACCGAGCCGGATGTTTCGACGCGGCTCACTTTGCGCCGATCGAGATCCGGAACCGCCTGGCGCTGGAACCAGGTTCCATAGTCGACAAACCTGCCGATCGGCATTTGTTCGTCGCAGGCAATTCGCTTCTCGGCGCTGTAGCGATCGAGCGAGAACGCGCCGTCCGGATCGGCGATATGACTCGCCCTAAGCGGCGAACGCAGCCGCATGCCTCTGGGCATATGCTCGGCCCAAAAGGACATGGGCTCGCCGAAGACATGGGTCGAAACGCCCGAGGCTTTAAGATGCGAGGCAACCGCAAGCCCATAGGGGCCCGCCCCGATCACGACGGCTTCGACATCGCTGGATCGATACATCGCGGTAACGCTTGGTCCTTGGCGCGGAATTCCCAGCTCCATCCGCCAAGTTACTTCCAAATGCTTAAAGAAATCGGCGTTCATTAGCGGAAATAGGGGTTAATGGGCTGCGCCGGGCATGGCTGGCCCGGGCAAGATTGTGGCTCTTCTTGAAGCCTCCAGCGCCGCGTCGACCTGCCGAGCGCCGCGCTTCGATCGCAAGGCGGGCTTCGGGGCACCATGCCGAGCGCCGCGCTGCCAAAATCCCCGCGCCGCATAAGACCATTGTGAGTGGCAAAAACAGAACAATCACATGGTTTTGAAATAGCTCGAAAATTCGTCTGTTAGGTTGGCCGGCGCCCCTCGCCTGGCATTTCCGTCCGGAGCCAATCTTGCCAATCCGTTCCAAGGAGTGCCAAGGAGAACTGCTGCCGATCGAAGAGCCGTTCTGGCATTTCGGTGCTCGGCGCGGCGTAGACGGGTCTCCACCGTTGGACTTGGCGTCGCTGTCTTTTCGTTTGCGAAGGGCAGGCAGGGTGCATTTCGCGGCGCTCGCTTGGCTGAGCGCCGCCGGGTTGAGCGCTTGCTCCGTCGGCCCCGACTATCTGCGTCCGTCGGCGCCGGTTTCCCCTCAATTCAAGGAAGCCAAAGGCTGGAAGATCACCTCTCCGAGCGACACTCTGGAGCGCGGCGCATGGTGGTCGATCTATAAGGATCCCGAACTCTCGGCTCTGATGAGCCAGGTCGAGGTTTCCAACCAGACGGTCAAGGTCGCGGTCGGAGCCTATGACGAAGCGGTCGCGCTTATCCGCGAAGCGCAAGCCGGCTATTTTCCCACGGTCACCGACAGCTACAGCGCCACCTATGCCCATCAAGGCACGGGCGCGAGTTCCAACAGCGGCTTGACGACGGGGCGCTCCTTCACGAATGCCACGTTCAACCCGGCCGCCAATGCGACCTGGGACATCGACGTCTGGGGCAGGATCAGGCGCGACGTCGAGAGCCAGGCGGCCGCCGCGCAGGTTAGCGCCGCGGATCTGCAGAACGCGACGCTCTCCGAGCAGGCGGCGCTCGCCACCGCCTATTTCAATCTGCGCGCCGCCGACTCGCTCAAGGCTCTGTATGTCGCAACCGTCGACGAATATAAAAAGACGCTGGAGATCACACGCAATCAATATAACGCCGGCACGGCGTCGCGCGCCGATCTCAGCGCCGCGGAAACGCAGGTTCTGAACGCCGAAGCCCTGGCGATCTCCGTAGGGGTCACGCGCGCGCAGGACGAACATGCCATCGCGGTGCTGATCGGCAGACCGCCGGCCGACCTCACGCTCTCTCAAGGTGTTCTCGCCAACAGGCCGCCGTCCATTCCGGTGACGGTGCCATCGGAACTTCTGGAACGGCGCCCCGACATCGCCGCCGCCGAACGTACGCTGCAGCAGGAGAACGCCCTGGTTGGCGTCGCCGTCGCCAATTTCTACCCGACGATCAGCCTCACCGGCATGTTCGGCTTCGCCGGCGCCACGCCCTTGCCGATTACGGTTGCGGACGAGGCCTGGTCGGTCGCCGGGACCGCCTCGCAGACGGTGTTCGATGGCGGTCTGCTCAGTTCGCAGCTTGCCGCGGCGCGGGCGGCCTATCAGCAAAGCGTCGCCGATTATCGCCAAACCGTCCTGACCGCCTTCCAGCAGGTTGAGGACGAACTCGCCGCCTTGCGGATCCTGCAAAAGGAGCTTGCGACGCAAAACGCAGCCGTGAAAGAGGCGCATATCGCCGTGCAGGTTTACTTGAACCAGTACGAGGCCGGCACCGTCTCATTCACGACCGTGGTGACAGCCGAGGCGACCGAACTGAACGATGAAGTGACCGCACTCGACATACGTCAAAGCCTTTTCGTCGACAGCGTCGCCCTGATTGAGGCGCTGGGCGGGGGATGGGACGCCTCGCTGCTGCCGAGCCTTAACGGGCTGTCGACGGTGCCGACGCTCACCCCGCCGCTCTGAAGCTGAGCCGGATTCGCGTATTTTGGTGCCTCCCCGCCTCACTAAGAAGTAATTTGCTTTTTTTGCACATGCGAGAAAGGGGATAATGCTCTCGTTTGCTTCGCCGCGCCTCGGCCGGAAAGTAATCTGCGGCTTGGAATGACGTAAATATATGGATTGACGGCTCGGGTCCGCCGTTAAGCATGGCTGTGCTGGCGCAAAGTTTGCGGACCTTCGAACCGGCCGGTTGCCCGCTCTGCCGGCAGGCTATCACGGCGTGCGGGCTTGATTTATGTCCGGCTGGTTACCGGTCTTTCGGGACAGAGCGAACGGATGAAATGAGATGGACGAAAAAGTCGACAAGCGTCGCTCGAAAAGTCCTGGCGGACCGCAGGCGTCCGGGGATTTGCAACCGGCGTTGCCGGCGCCTGAGCGGGCCGGGGAATTGCCCGCCCCCGACGCGAGGTCGGAATCGCCGGCTCGCCCGACGGGCGAGCGCGTCGCCCCGGAGAAAGCGCCCGACGCGCCGGAAGCGCCGAAAGCGCCGCCCAACCGCCGCCGCTCGTTCTTCGGTCTCCTTATCGGCCTCGTCGTCTTGTTGGCGGTGGGCTATGCGGCCTACAAGACTCTCGTTCCGGCCCCCCAATCCGGGCACCAGCATGCCGGCCTCCCGCCGCAATCGGTCGGCGTGGCGACGGTCGGCACGGGAGACATCCGCATCATCTTCAACGGGCTGGGGACCGTCACTCCGCTCACCACGGTGACGGTCAAAACCCAGATCAACGGCGAGCTTACGCAAGTCGCCTTCACCGAGGGCCAAATGGTAAAGGCCGGCGATTTTCTCGCGCAGATCGATCCGCGTCCTTACCAGCTCCTCGAGCAACAATACGAAGGCCAGCTGGCCCACGACCAGGGCCTGCTGGCGCAAGCGCAGATGGATCTCGCCCGCTATCAAACCCTGGTCACGCAAAATTCGATCGCCCGCCAGCAGGCCGAAGATCAGGCCTATGTCGTGAAACAATACCAAGGTTCCGTACAACTCGATCAAGCGCAGATCGATCAGGAAAAGCTCAACTTGACCTATTGCCATATCGTCTCGCCGCTCACCGGACGCGTCGGCCTGCGCCTCGTCGATCCCGGCAATTACGTGCAGACCACGGATACGAACGGCCTCGCCGTTCTGACGCAGCTGCAGCCGATTTCGGTGATTTTCTCGCTGCCTGAAGACGACATTCCCGATGTCGTGGCGCAGATGAACGCCGGCGTTTCCCTGCAGGCGACGGCTTACGACCGCGCCAACACGACCGAACTCGCAACCGGAAAGGTCACCGTTCTCGACAACCAGATCGACACGACCACCGGCATGGTCAAGTTCCGCGCCGAATTTCCGAACCCGGACAACGCCCTCTTTCCGAACCAGTTCGTCAACGTCAATGTTCTGATCCGCACATTGAAAGGCGTCGTCACGGTGCCGAACGCCGCGATCCAGCGCGGCGAGCCGGGCACTTATGTCTATCTCGTCAATTCCGACAATACGGTCTCCGTGCGTCCGGTAAAAATCGGACCCGCCGACAACGGAATGGTGCAGATCCTGTCGGGCGTGAAGCCCGGCGACATCGTCGTGACCGACGGCACGGACCGGCTGAGCGATGGGGCGCGCGTGCTGATCCCCAGCCAGGCGGCTGCGGCGAGCGGCGGCGGCGCGCCCGGCACCCAACATCACCGGCACCACCATCAAGAGCAGTGAATACTGAAGGCCTAGGAGAACGATGAACCCGTCGCAGACTTTCATCCTGCGTCCGGTCGCTACGTCTCTGCTCATGGCGGCGATCATGCTCGCCGGCCTGTTCGCCTACACGTTCCTGCCGCTCTCGGCTTTACCCGAGGTCGATTATCCCACGATCCAGGTGCATACCTTCTATCCGGGCGCCAGCCCCGAGGTGATGACGTCGTCGGTCACCGCCCCGCTTGAGCGCCAGCTCGGCGAAATGCCGGGCCTCAACCAGATGACCTCGTCGAGCTCGGCCGGAGCCTCGGTCATCACGCTGCAATTCAACCTGAGCCTCAGTCTCGACGTCGCCGAGCAGGAAGTGCAAGCCGCCATCAATGCCGCCAACAATCTCTTGCCGAGCGACCTGCCCAACCCGCCCGTCTACGCGAAGATCAACCCGGCCGACGCGCCGATCCTCACGCTCGCCATAACCTCTTCGACCTTGCCGCTCACCACGCTCGAAGACCTGAGCGAGACGCGGCTTGCGCAGAAAATCTCGCAACAACCCGGCGTCGGACTGGTCGGCATCAGCGGCGGCGAGCGGCCGGCGATTCGCGTTCAGTTCAACCCGCGGGCTCTCGCCGCCTACGGGCTCAACATCGACGACGTCCGTACTATCGTCGGCGACGTCAATGTGAACACGCCGAAAGGCAGTTTCGACGGTCCGGCGCTGTCGTCGACGATCAACGCCAACGACCAGTTGACCTCCGCCGCCGAGTTCCAGGACGTCATCATCGCCTATCGCAACGGCAATCCGGTGCGTCTTTCCGACGTGGCGACCACGATACGCGGCGCGGAAAATACCAAGATCGCCGCCTGGGCCGACAAGACGCCGGCCATCATCCTCAACATCCAGCGTCAGCCCGGCGCCAACGTCATTCAGGTCGTCGACGGCATCAAGCGCCTTCTGCCGCGCATAGAATCGAGCTTACCCTCGGCGCTCACCATCACGCAGATGAGCGATAGGACCACGACGATCCGCGCCTCGGTCGCCGACGTCGAGTTCGAATTGCTCTTGGCCGTCGCGCTTGTCGTTCTGGTCATCTTCCTGTTCCTGCGCAATCTGCCGGCAACGGTCATCCCGAGCCTTTCCGTGCCCTTGTCTTTGGTCGGCACGTTCGGCGCCATGTATCTCCTGGGCTTCAGCCTCGACAATTTGTCATTTATGGCGCTGACGATCTCGACTGGCTTTGTCGTCGATGACGCGATCGTGATGATCGAGAACATCTCCCGCTATATCGAAGCCGGCGAAGCGCCTTTGCAGGCGGCGCTGCGTGGCTCGGGACAGATCGGCTTTACGATCGTATCACTGACCGTTTCGCTGATCGCGGTTCTCATCCCTCTCTTGTTCATGGGCGACGTGGTCGGACGTCTGTTCCACGAATTCGCGATCACCCTCGCGGTGACCATCATTATTTCCGCGGTCGTGTCCTTGACACTCGTGCCCATGCTCTGCGCGAAAATCCTCCGTCACAAAGAGGAATCCGAGCGCGGCTGGTTCGACCTCAACGCCGAACGCGCCTTCAATTGGGTCATCCATCAATATGGGCGGGCGCTGGCCGTCGTTCTCGAGCATCAGCCTCTCACGTTGCTGATCGCCGTTGCCACGCTTGCCCTGACGATCCTGCTCTATATCGTCATCCCCAAAGGCTTCTTTCCCGTCCAGGACACCGGGATGATCCAGGGAATAACCGAGGCGGCGCAGGGCGTCTCCTTCGCGGCCATGCGGGAGCGCCAGCAAGCATTGGCCGACGCCGTGCTCGACGACGAAGACGTCGACAGTTTGAGCTCGTTCGTCGGCGTCGACGGAACGAACATGACGCTCAACAACGGCAGATTCCTCATCAACCTCAGGCCGCTCGACGAACGCCACGCCAGCGTCACCGAGGTTATCCGCCGCCTGCAGCAGGAAACGGCGAAGGTCGAGGGCATCAAGCTCTACATGCAGCCGGTGCAGGATCTGACCGTCGATACGAGCGTTTCTCGCGCCCAATATCACTTCGTGCTGGAGAACCCGAACCCTTCCGAACTGCAGACCTGGGTGCCGCGCATCGTGAGCAAGCTGCAGACTTTGCCCGAGATCGCCAACGTGGCGAGCGATATGCAGGACCAGGGCCGCGCCATCGACCTGATCGTCGATCGTTCGACGGCGAGCCGTTTCGGCATCACCATGGCGACCGTCGACAACATGCTCTATGACGCCTTCGGGCAGCGCATCATTTCGACGATCTACACGGAATCGAACCAGTACCGCGTCATCATGGAGGCCTCGCCCGACCTTCAGCACGCACTCACTTCGTTGAACACGCTCTACCTGCCTTCCTCGGTGTCGACGACCAACGGGCAAGTGCCGCTCGCCGCAATCGTCACCGTCCAGCAGCGCTCCGGGCCTCTGCTGATTACCCATTACGGCCAGTTTCCCGCGACCAATATCTCTTTCGATGTCGCACCCGGCGCTTCGCTCGGAGCCGCGGTCGGTGCGATCAACCAGGCCGAGAAGGATCTGAATCTGCCGATAAGCTTCATCTCTTCGATGCAGGGCAGCGCGGCGGCTTTCACGGCTTCGCTCGGCAACGAGCTTCTGCTGATCATCGCCGCGGTCGTCACGATGTACATCGTGCTCGGCGTTCTCTACGAGAGCTTCATTCACCCGATTACGATTCTTTCCACCCTGCCCTCGGCCGGGGTCGGCGCGCTGCTCTCATTGATGCTCGCCGGCGACGAGCTCGACGTGATCGCCATCATCGGCATCATCCTGCTGATCGGCATCGTCAAGAAGAACGCGATCATGATGATCGACTTCGCTCTCGATGCGGAGCGCAACGAAGGCCTGCCGCCGCGCGACGCGATCTATCAGGCCTGCCTGCTGCGCTTCCGGCCGATCCTCATGACGACCATGGCCGCCATCCTCGGCGCGTTGCCGCT
>JASHVQ010000060.1 GCA_030044485.1 Methylovirgula sp.
AAACAGGCCTCGCGACCTTACGACAGGGACCGCGACGGCTTCGTGATGGGCGACGGGGTCGGCTGTGTCGTGCTCGAAACCTACGAAGGCGCCAAGGCGCGCGGCGCCAAGATCTATGCGGAGGTTGTCGGCTACGGCATGTCGGGCGATGCCTTCCACATCACCGCGCCCGAGGCGAGCGGCAATGGCGCCTTGCGCGCCATGCAGGCGGCCGTCAAGCGCGCCGGCATCGCGGCCTCGGACATCGACTACATCAATGCGCACGGAACCTCGACGCCGCTCGGCGACGAGATCGAACTTGCCGCCGTACATCGTCTGCTGGGAAAGGCGAGCCCAAGCTCGCTCTCCATGTCTTCGACGAAATCCGCCATCGGCCATCTGTTGGGAGCGGCGGGCGCCGTCGAAGCGATCTTCTGCACTCTGGCCATTCGCGATCAGATCGTTCCCCCCACGCTGAACCTCGACAATCCTTCGGTGGAGACCGGTCTCGATCTTGTTCCGCACAAGGCGCGCCGGCGCGAGGTCGAATTCGCGCTCTCGAATTCCTTTGGATTCGGGGGCACCAACGCTTGCCTTATCCTGCGGGGTGTCGAATGAGGGGCCTGATTTCTTCCGCAAAGTGCTGCTTATTAAGGCGGCGCGGCACCGGCATGCGGGTGGCGCGATTTCGCCACGCCGGCCCTTTTCGTGTAGAAATGCTCTTGCTTCCGGGGGCAAGCGGATAACCGATGGCAGGCCTTGTTCAGAAGGAGGAACGAACTGCCGCGCCCGAGCCTGCGGGCGAAAAGCCCCAAGTTGCGCGCTTTTTTGGCCGCCGCCCCAAATTGCAGAGCCCCAACGAGGCGCTGCAGCCGGAGACGCCGCCTCCGCCTCCGCCCCCGCCGCGCCGCCGCCGCCCGACGATTTCGGCGCTCTCCGGGCTCTTGTCCTTCCTGTTGATCGTCGCCATCGGCGGGCTCGTCGCCGTCGTGTGGGGCGAGCATCACCTGCAAGAACCGGGACCGCTTCCCGCCGACAAAGTGCTGTACATCGCGCCAGGCACCGAGCTTCCCGACATCATCGGCATGCTCGACGACGAACAGGTCATCGACAGCCCGCTCATCTTCAATCTCGCTTTGCTCGTCGAAGGCAATCGCTCGCGCGTCAGGGCAGGCGAATATTTGTTCAAGCAAAACGCCAGCATGCGCGAGGTCATCGATACGCTGGTCAACGGCAGGCAAATTCTTCATTCCGTGACGATCCCCGAAGGCCTGACCAGCGAGCAGATCGTCGAGCGCCTGCGCGGCAACGATTTGCTGGACGGCGACATTCGCGACATCCCGCAGGAAGGCAGCCTTCTGCCCGAAACCTATAAAGTGCCGCGCGGCATGACGCGCGTCGATCTCATCAGGCGCATGCAGGAGGACGACAAGAAGCTGGTCGCGGAAATCTGGGCGCGGCGGTCGTCCGACCTGGCGTTGCATTCGCCCTACGAGCTCGTCACTTTGGCTTCGATCGTCGAGAAGGAGACGGGCAAGGCGGACGAGCGGCCCCACATCGCCGCCGTCTTTCTCAACAGATTGCAGAAGCGCATGCGGCTGCAGTCCGATCCGACCATCGTCTATGGCCTCGTTGGCGGCAAAGGAACCCTCGGCCATCCGATCGAGAAGTCGGAAGTCGAGCAGCCTTCGCCCTACAACACCTATCTGATCGATGGCCTGCCGCCCGGGCCGATCACCAATCCCGGCCGCGCCTCGCTCGAGGCCGTCGCCAATCCCTCGCGCACGCAGGACCTTTATTTCGTCGCCGACGGCACGGGCGGACATGTCTTCTCCGAGACGCTTGAAGAGCACCAGCACAACGTGGCGCATTGGCGGCAGATCGAGAAGGACAAGTCGAGCGACACAGTTGACAAATATATTCCGCAGCCGCCGCCCCGCCCGGATCAGCACGGCGAGAACGACGATGGTTCGGTTTACGGGGCCCTGCCGGATTCCTTTGCGGCGAGCGATGTGCAGGCCTCGCTGATCGGCTCCGACTCGGCCGCCTCGGCGGCGCTGGTCTCTCCGAAGATGCCGGTGGCCGCCACCTCGCAATCGGCGGCCGATGACCCCGCTACCGCTTCGACCGTTTCTGTCGGCCCGGGATTGGACGACCTCGGCATTTCGGTACGCGGCGTTGGGTCGGCGCGCGCCGCCGCCAACCTGCTCGACGGGCCGGTTGATCAATCGGACACCTCCGCCGCGGAGCCCGACTCCGAGCCCGACTCCGAGGCTGTCGTAGCGGCGGCCGGGGCGCAGCCGCCGGCGGGCGGCGCTCACGATATGCCGCAGACCGCGCCGCCGGCGGGCGCCGCGGTCGGCGCGGCAAGGGGACCGAAGGTCGTCGATGTTTCCGAAGGAACCCCGCTCGATCCTCTCCGCAACAAGACCTATGATCTCAATTATCCGAAGAGCGTGCCGTCTGCGGCTGATTTGCAGTGATTTTGACGTAATCGGTTCGGATGCGCCGAAGCCGGAGGGGCGCGGCACAGCTTTCCAAGGTTGAGATGACGATCGCCAGCATGACCGGCTTTGCACGCATCCCCGGCGTCGCGCGGGGATTCCGCTGGGCCTGGGAACTCAAATCCGTCAATGCCAAGGGCCTCGACCTCAGGCTGCGCTTGCCGCCCGGTTTTGACGCTCTCGAGCCTGAAGTGCGTGGGCGGCTCGGCAAAAACCTCAGCCGTGGCACGTGTTACGCGACGCTCAGTCTGCAGCGCGAGGGGGCCGCGCCCGACGTGCGCATCAACGAGCCGCTGCTGCGCCGCCTCGCCGAGACGCTCGGCGCCATGCAGCTTTCGCCGGGGCTCGCGCCGGCTTCGCTCGACGGCCTGCTCGCGGTGCGCGGCGTCGTCGAGATTTGCGAGGCCGAGGATGAGGCGGAACTGGCGCGGGTTCAGGAGGAGGCGCTCGCCGGTCTGGACACGGCGATTGCCGCGCTGCTCGCCATGCGGCGCGGCGAAGGCGCCGCGCTCGCCGAAATCGTCGCGGCGCGGCTTGCCAAAATCGCGGCGCTGCGCAAGGCGGCGGATGAATCTCCGGGCCGCCGGCCCGAGGCGATCCGCGCCCGGCTCGCGGAATCCATCGCGCTCATCGCCGGCAATCCCAAATTCGACGAGGCGCGGCTCTATCAGGAAGCCCTTTTGCTGGCCGCCAAGGCGGACGTGCGCGAGGAGCTCGACCGGCTGGCGACCCATATCGATGCGATCGCCGCGCTTCTGGCGCGCGGCGGCGCCATCGGGCGGCGGCTCGATTTTCTCGCCCAGGAACTCGGCCGCGAGGCCAATACGCTTTGCGCCAAGTCCAACGACGCGGCATTGACGAGCGTCGGACTCGACATGCGCGTCGAGATCGAGCAATTGCGGGAGCAGGTCCAGAACATCGAATGACGCCAGATGCGAACGAAGCCATGAAAGACAAGCCGGCCTTGCCGCGCCGCGGCCTGATGCTGATCCTGTCTTCGCCCTCGGGGGCCGGCAAGACGAGCCTGACGCGCATGCTGCTGCAGAAGAAGGATCTCGATCTTACTCTGTCGATCTCGGTGACAACGCGCCCGCGCCGTTCGAGCGAGGTCGACGGCATCCATTATTCGTTCATCGGCAAGAAGCGCTTCGATGCCATGCGCGACAGCGGCGAATTGCTCGAATGGGCCGAGGTGCACGGCAATTTCTACGGCACGCCGCGCGAGCCGGTCGAACGCACGCTCGCTGAAGGCCGCGACATGCTCTTCGACATCGACTATCAGGGCACGCAGCAACTCAAGGCCAAGGAGGGAATCGACGTCGTGACGATCTTCATCCTGCCGCCGTCGATGCAGGAATTGAAGGCGCGCCTCGAGCGCCGTGCCGAGGACGAGGGCGAAGCCATTTCCAAGCGGCTCGCCAATGCGCGCAACGAGATCGCCCGCTGGACCCTCTACGATTATGTGCTCGTCAACGACGACATCCAGCGCAGCTTCGACGAACTTGTCGCCATTCTTTCGGCCGAGCGGCTGCGCGCCCCGCGCCAGATACAAGGCATCGAAGCTTTGGTCGCCAAGCTCATGAAGGAAGAGTGAGCCCGGCGCGCGCCGCCTCGAGCGCCCGCGCCAGCGCCACAAAGCCTTCGACCTCGATCTCCTCGGCGCGTTTGCTCGGATCGATGCCGGAGGCCGCCAGCAGGGCCGCAGGATCGACGCCGAGCGCCTTGAGACTCTGGCGCAGCATCTTGCGGCGCTGCCCGAACGCAGCCTGCGTCACTTCGCAAAGAAGGTTCGCTCTGCAGGGCAGGGGCGCGGGGCGTGGCACAAGTTCCACGACGCAGGACGTGACTTTCGGCGGCGGCGTAAAGGCCGCGGCCGGCACCTCGAAGAGAATGCGCGTGGCGCAGCGCCAGTTGGCGAGCACGGCAAGCCGTCCATAGGCGGCGCGCTTCGCCGGCGTGGCGGTTATGCGCTCGGCGACTTCCTTCTGAAACATCAACACGAATCTGTCGAAGACAGGCGGCCAGGGCTCGGCTTCGAGCCAAGTCGTCAACAATGCCGTCGCGACGTTATAGGGCAGATTGGCGCAGATCCGCGCCGGACGGCGCGCGCCGACAAGCTTGCCGGGATCGACATCGAGCGCGTCGGCCGCGACGATCTCGAGCCGTCCGGGGTAATGGGCGGCGATCTCGGCGAGCGCCGCAAGACAGCGCCGGTCGCGTTCGACGACGACGACATGCGCCGCTCCCTCGGCGAGCAAGGCGCGCGTCAGCCCGCCCGGCCCGGGGCCGATCTCGACGACGGTCGCCGCGTCGAGCGGGCCCGCGGCGCGGGCGATGCGCGACGTCAGGTTGAGGTCGAAGAGAAAATTCTGGCCGAGCGACTTTTTCGCAGTGAGGCCGTGCGCGGCGACCACGTCGCGCAGCGGCGCCAGGGCGTCCCTCACGCGGTTGCGCCCAGAGCGGCTTGCGCCGGCGCCAGTCGCGCCGCAAGCCGCAACGCGGCGATCAGGCTCGAAGCATCGGCTCTGCCCTTGCCGGCGATGTCGAAGGCGGTGCCATGATCGGGCGAGGTGCGCACGAAAGGCAGCCCAAGCGTCACATTGACGGCGCGATCGAAGGCCAGCGTCTTGATCGGGATCAGCACTTGGTCGTGATACATGCCGATCGCCACATCGTAGCCGGCGCGGGCCCGCGCATTGAACAAAGTATCGGCCGGGAAGGGACCCTGCGCCTCGATGCCGCGGCGGCGCAGTTCGGCGACGGCCGGCGCGACGATCTCGATCTCCTCGCGGCCCATGTATCCGCCTTCGCCGGCATGCGGATTGAGCCCGCAGAAGACGAGCCGCGGCGCGGCGATGCCGAAACGATCGCGCAATTCGTTCGCAACTATGCTTCCCGTCTCGACCAGAAGATCGAAACTCAAGAGCCGCGGCACTTCGGCGAGCGGCACATGGATCGTCGCCGGCACGACGGCGAGTTGCGGCGACCAGAGAAGCATGACGGGGCGCGCCTTTCGCCCGAAAATCTGGCGCGCCAATTCGCCGAGAAATTCCGTGTGGCCGGGGTGCGCAAACCCGGCGCTTTTCAGCACGTCCTTGGCGATGGGGTTGGTGACGATCGCATCGGCTTGCCCGGCCTGGACCAGGCGCGCCGCCATCTCGATCGATTCGATCGTTCCCGCCGCATCGGCCGCACTCGGCTGTCCGGGTAGGCCTTCGGCCCGCCGCCGCAGCGTGACGACGGGGAGCGCATGGCGAAAAAGCGCGGCGGCTTGGCGCGGCTCGGCCGCTTCGACCGGCACGGCGAGACCGAGACGGCGCGCCAGGCCGGAAAGATCGTCGGGGTCGGCAATCATGAAGAAGGCCGGCGCGGCTTCTTCGGCATGCAGCGCGCTCCACGCCTTGAGCGCGATCTCTTGGCCGATGCCAGATGGATCTCCGCGCGTCAGCGCCAGCAGGCGCGGCACGCGGGCGAAAAACCGCTCACCCATTATTTCTTCACGACAATGACCGCATAAGAGCGGAGTTCCTTCAAACGCCGCTCGCCGTCCGCCTGGAATTCGGCGTCGAGCAATTTTTGCGAGATCGCGTCCTGCAACGCGTCCTCGTCGTTCGATACGCCCTTGCTGCAGACGGCGATCATTTCGATTCCGTCCACCGTCCTTTCGGGCGCCGTCAGATGCCCGACCGGCGTCTTGTCGAGCAAGGCCTTCAGGTTATCGCTTATCTGCAAGGAATTGCGGGTGAGCTGTTCTTTGACGGCCACGTCGTCCATGTCGCGGGCCATGGCGAGCCCGCTGTCGCAATCGCTGAACTTGCTCCGTAATTGTTCGGCGGCTTTCATCTTGGCTTCGATTTCGGCGGGTTTGGGATTCTCGAAAAGCGTGAAGATGACCTGATTGATTTTATAATCGATGCCGGCGGCCGAAGCGCCGCCGTCCTTGGCGAGTTCCTCGCGGACCTGTTCCTCGCTGGCCTCGATGCCCTTGTTATAGGCCTGGACAAGGAGGCTAAATTTATAGTCGGCGGCGAAGTGATCCTTGATATTGGATTCCGAGACCCCGGCATTCTCGATTGCGGCAAGCATGGCTTGCGGGGCAACCTTCATCCGAGCGGCTTCTCTGGCAATCTGCTCGCCGATCTGCGTATCGCTGGCGTCGATCTTGAACTTCGCGGTCACTTCCGTTTTCAGCTGGTCGTCGATCATGCTGTTCAAGGCGTCGTCGTGGCTCGCCGGCAGGTGCATGGCGCGCAAAAGCTTCATCCGCTCTTCGACGTCGATATCGGTGATCGGGTCGCCGTTCACCGTCGCGATAATCACCTGCGCCTCGACTTTCGACGCCGGCAGAAAGACAAATCCGGCAATGCCGAGAAGCCCGAGGCCGAAAAGCGTCGAAAAGCATGTCGCGGACTCTTGCCGCCGGGACGGATTGCAGCGACTCATCGACCTTTCTCCTGGCTGGCGCGATCCTTCGCCATGCGCCGATTTATTTCTCCGCCCGAATGGCTTTTTGGGGGCGAAGGACGGGCCGTCTACTTGATGCCGTCGAGCGACTGGCCATTATCCGCCGTCTGGCTGTATTTGATATCACCCAAAGTGCGCAACTGAAGTTCGACGAGCAGGGTCTGGTTGCGCTGCAGGCCGCCGCTCCCATAGTCCTGGTAGACTGAAGAATAACTCACCGTAAGCGTCGTACAATCGTTCATGTAGCCGACTTCCGCGCCCAACGCGGCGATCGGGAACGCCCCCGGATTGGTGTAGCCGATCAGAGCCGGCGGATAATATTGCCGGCTCATGTCGAAGGTCACGTTGCCTTGGACGAAATAGTTCGGGTTGAGCTGATATTTGGAACTGAGCGCCAGGCCCTCGCGCGTCACGTAGTAGCCGATGAGCGGTTGCGCCTGATAGTCGGCGAATTGCACGCTTCCAGTCCACGCGCCGAGATTGACGTTGGTGTCGAGATCGACGCGGCGCGGCGAAAGGGTTGCCTGATCGAAGCGCCCTTGCGCTTCGAAAGACAGAACCGGACCGGGCACGAGCGTGAAGGAGGCGACATAATCGGAAGCCGGCGTGTCGAGGCCGGAACTCAAACCGACGTTGGCCGCGTCGGGGGTCGCGAAACTGTTGGTGCCGGCGACCTGGCGCGATTGCCCGGCGGTGACATTGGCATATCCGCCGTTCTGGAAATTCCAGGTCGCCTCGCCGCCGTAATTGGCGCGCGTGCCGGTCTCGAATCGGTCATAGCCCGAATATTTGTCCCAGCTGAACAGGTTGGTCGTGTCAAACACCAGGCTTTGCGAATCCATGTTGACGAGCGACTCCGAGCCCAGAAGGTTGTTGGGCCGGGCGATGATCTGTCCGATCGGCTCGAAGACCCAGGAGCCGACCGGCGTATTCGCCAAGATCGGATAGCGATATTCGAATCCGCCGCCCGGCATGGCATAGCCGTCGGTTCCGCTGGTCACGAAGTTCGTCTGCGGCGCATTGCTGATGACCGAAGTTCCCGATGCACTCGAGAAGGTCGAGGAATCGGTCGTATTCAGGTCGAGCCATTGGCCGTTGAGCCGCGAAAACACAAAAGGCGTCCAGACCTCGCCGATGGGGTCGACGAACTTGCGCTGCCATGAGACATCCGCGGTCGCCCGCGAATAGTCGCCGCCAATGCCGCGCAGCAGGCAGTTGGCGTTGGTCGTCCCCGGCGTGTAGGTCGTGCAGACGTCGTAGAGCCCGTAGGCGCTATCGAGATTGGTGGCCCCGACCGCCTGATAGCTGGCTTGCGCGGCGTTGAAGCTGGTAAAGTTGAAATCGAGCTGAACGTTGCCGCCGACGCCTTCGGTCTTGGCGGGATCGACGTCGAACAATTTATTGTAGTCGAGGGAGGCGACGTTCGGCTGCTGCGACTCGAGATCGTTGGCGGTCAGGCCTTCGAAATGGTAGCCGCGCAGGTCGAAATAGCCTTGATCGCCTTGCCCGACCAGATAGGCGGTCGAGATCGCTTCGCTGATGTAATTGCCGGCCAGCGACTGGTTCGCGACCCGGTAGTCGCCGAGGTAGAACTTGTCGCTGAGCAGCGTGCCGTCCCAGCCGAGCTTCCAGAAGCTGTCGAGCGAGAACTCGCCGGCGCTCTCGAGCGAGCCGCGCAGCCGCTGGTTGCCGGCGCCGTAAGGCGAATCCGGAAAGGCGCCGGGATCCTCTTCGTCGATTCCGGTGGCGCGAATGAAATATTGGCCGTTGGCGAGCTCGTGGCGCCATTGCAGGGAGCCGAAGAAGCCCTGGTTGAAGAAATAGCTCGGCGTAAAGGTCAGATCGTAATTCGGGGCCATCGCCCAGAAGATCGGCAGCGCGACGCCCGGCCCGGCATAAGAGAGATCGAGATATTGCGGCGTCAGTACGCCCGACTTGCGCGTGACGGTCGGATCGGGCGACGAAAAGAACGGAACCCACAAGACCGGAACGCCGACGAACTCCAGCCAGGCGTCGGTGTAATAGATCATCTTCTCTTCGGACTTGTGGACGATGCGCTTGGCGCGCACCCGCCAGAGCGGCGGCTTCAAAGGATTGTCGGCGCAGACCGCGCAGGCCGTATACGTGCCTTTCTCGTAGACCTCCGTCGTCGACGCGATAATCTCGGCGCGCGGCGAACTGAAATAGGTCTGTTCCGCAGTGTTGGCGCGCAGGCTCTCCACGAAGCCGTCGGCCAGATCCTTGGTGAGATCGAACCTGTCGCCATAGATGGTCGTGCCGTCGGGCTTGCTCAGCTTGGCGTGGCCTTGCGCGTAGACCCGTCCGCTGTTGCGGTCATAGACGATGCGGTCGGCCTCGAGCACCTTGCCCTGGTAATAGATCCGCGCATTGCCTTCGGCCGAGACGGTGTTCTTGTCCTTGTCGTAGACGAGCTGGTCGGCCTCGACGAACATCTTGCCATTCTGCGTGGCCGCCGCTTTGTGGGCGCGGCTCGCAACGACCTGTGCGGCGGCGGGCTGCGTCCAGGGCAGGGCGAGGGCGGCGCAAAAAAGCGCGCCGGTGACCGGCGCGCGCAGAAATGCCGGCGCGCGGCGCGGCACCGCGCCCTGCAATCCGGAGACTGCCGAGCGGGGCTTCGAACGCGCACGGAGACCTTCGCCGGGGGGGCACATACACCGCCCCATCAACCATCCTCCAAGTGAAGGAGAGCCAAGGCTCCGAGCAAACTGCCGACCACCG
>JASHVQ010000061.1 GCA_030044485.1 Methylovirgula sp.
GAATTTCCGTCGCCTCGTCGAACAGCAGCAGCTTGTCGAGGAGACCGGCCAGGTGAGCCAAGACACGCGCGGCCGGCCGGCCAAGCTGTTCCGCTTCCGCCGCGAGCTGCTGACCGAACGGGCGATCGTCGGGACGAAACTTCCCATCTCGCGCTCTTGACAAAACTTATACTCAACCCCAGCATATTAGCAAGTAATGCTCAGGCGGAGTATATGCCATGGCAACGATTGCGCTCGCGCCTCGGGAGGATTCTTACGCCAAGGTTCGGCACCAGATTCCAGCTCTCGAATGGCCGGTTTTCGCCGCCGACATCGACGCGATTGGGGCGCTGAAAAAGCGCCGCAACGCGGTGATCCTTGCCCATAATTATCAGACGCCCGAAATCTTCCATTGCGTCGCCGACATCGTCGGCGACAGCCTGGCGCTGGCGCGCGAGGCGACGCAGGTGGACGCCGACGTGATCGTGCTGGCCGGCGTGCATTTCATGGCCGAGACGGCGAAGCTCCTCAATCCCGCCAAGACCGTGCTGATCCCCGATCTCGCCGCCGGCTGTTCGCTCGCCGAGTCGATAACGCCCGAGAACGTGCGCGAACTGCGCCGCCGCTATCCGGGCGTGCCGATCGTCACTTATGTCAACACCTCGGCGGCCGTGAAGGCCGAGTCCGACATCTGCTGCACGTCCGGCAATGCCCGCAAAATCATCGAGTCGCTGGGCGTGCCACGCGTCATCATGATTCCCGACGAATATCTCGCCAAGAACGTCGCCGCCGAGACCAGCGTCGAGATCATCACTTGGGCGGGACATTGCGAAGTGCATGAGCGTTTCGGCGTCGAAGAGGTTGCGCAGCTTCGCGAGGATTATCCGGGCGTCGTCGTTCTCGCCCATCCCGAATGTCCGCCCGAGGTGGTGCAAGCCTCGGACTTCTCGGGCTCGACCGCGGCGATCTCCGCCTTTGTCGGCAAGAACCGGCCGGAGCGCCTCGCTCTGCTCACCGAATGTTCGATGAGCGACAACATCGCCATCCAATATCCGGAACTGGAGTTCATCCGGCCCTGCAATCTCTGTCCGCATATGAAGCGCATCACGCTGCCGAAGATCCGGCGCGCGCTGGAAGAGATGCGCCACAAAGTCGAGATTGATCCCCTGACCGCGGCGCGGGCGCGCCGCTCGGTCGAACGTATGCTTGCGGTACGCTGATGGATAGCTACGACCTCGACGGGCGAGCGCTCATCGTCGGCGGCGGTATCGGCGGCCTGATGACGGCGTTGTCGCTCGCCCCCGAGCCTTGCGTATTGTTGAGCAAGGCCCCGCTCGGCGCGGAGACGTCGAGCATTCTCGCGCAGGGCGGAATTGCCGCGGCCGTCGGCCCTGACGACGATCCGGCCATTCACGCGGCCGATACGATCGCCGCCGGCGACGGGCTCTGCGACAGGCGCATGGTCGAGCGCATCATCGGCGCGGCGCCCGCGGCTATCGCTCGCCTCGAGCGCCTCGGCGTCAACTTCGACCGCGCGCCGGACGGCGGCTTGGCTCTCGGGCTCGAGGCGGCGCACAGACGCAAAAGAATCGTGCATGCGGGCGGCGATGCGACGGGCGGCGAGATCATCCGCGCCCTGACCGAGGCGGTGCGCAAGACCCCCTCCATCGATGTGATCGAAGGCCTCGCCGCGCGACGCCTCAACGTCCGCGACGGCGGCGTCGCCGGACTTGTCGTTCATGGCCGCGGCGGCCCGATTGTGTTGCGCACGAGCCGGATCGTCATCGCCACGGGCGGCGTCGGCGGTCTTTTCCTGCACGGCACGAATCCGTGCGGCTCTTTCGGCCAGGGACTTGCGCTCGCGGCGCGCGCCGGGGCCGAACTCGCCGATCTCGAATTCATCCAGTTCCATCCGACCGCGCTCGATGCACCTGGATCGCGGCTTGCCCTCATCAGCGAAGCGGTGCGCGGCGAAGGCGCGATCCTCGTCGACGAGCGCGGCACGCGTTTCATGGCCGATACGCCGCGCGCCGAACTTGCAGCGCGCGATGTCGTGGCGCGCGCCATTTGGCGCCATATCGAAGACGGCCACCGCGTCTTCCTCGATGCACGCCGTGCCAAAAATCTCGATTTCGCGGCGCGCTTTCCGGCGATCACCGCCCTCTGCCGGGCGCGCGGCATCGATCCCTTGCGCGAGCCGATCCCGGTGCGCCCGGCGGCGCATTACCACATGGGCGGCATCAAAGTGGATGTCGAAGGCCGCAGCTCGCTCCAAGGACTTTGGGCCTGCGGCGAAGCCGCCTGCACCGGCCTGCACGGCGCCAACAGGCTGGCGAGCAACTCGCTGCTCGAAGCCGTGGTTTGCGCCTCCTTCGCGGCCGAAAGCCTCAAGGCGACTTCGGCCGTGAACCGCCCGTTAGGGCGTATCGAAACAATTTCCCCGTCAAACGATGCCGCGCCGGTACGCGCGCTCCTGTCGCGCTCGGCGGGCGTGCTGCGCAACGGCGAGAGTTTGCGGCGCGCCGCAGCCGAACTTTATCCGCTTGCTTCGCGTGGCGCGGCGAGTGACGCGGCACTTGTCGCCTTGATGATTGTAGTTGCCGCGCTACGGCGCGAGGAGAGCCGCGGGGCGCATTACCGCGAGGATTTTCCGCAGCGCGACGCACGGCTCTCTTGGCGGCGCGAGATCGGCCTCGCCGAGGCCTTCGAGCACGCCCGCGACCTTGTGCCCGAAGCCGCTGCGTGACCTGCCATGACGGGTCTGCCGCGGATGATGATCGAGCCGCTGGTGCGCGCCGCGCTGCGCGAAGATTTGGGACAGGCGGGCGACATAACGACCGAGGCCGTCGTTCCCCCCGAGGCATTCGCCGAAGCGGCGTTGGTCGCGCGCCAGCCGGGTGTTATTGCCGGACTCGATCTCGCAAAACTCAGCTTCGAACTGATCGATCCGGCGATCGAGACGGGCATCGAAAGACCGGACGGCAGCGGCGTCGAAGCGGGCGAGACGATCGCCACCGTGCGCGGCTTGGCGCGCGGCATTCTCATGGCCGAGCGCACGGCACTCAACTTTCTCTGCCACTTGAGCGGCATCGCGACTGCGACCGCCGCCATGGTCAAGGCGGCCGCCGGGCATAAGGCGCGGATCGTCTCGACCCGCAAGACGCTTCCCGGCCTGCGCGGGCTCGAAAAATACGCGGTGCGCATGGGCGGCGGCGCCAATCATCGCTTCGGCCTCTATGACGCCGTGCTCATCAAGGACAACCATATAGCAATCGCCGGAAGCGTCGCGGAAGCGCTGCGCCGCGCCCGCGAGAATAACGGGCACATGGTGAAGATCGAAGTCGAAGTGGAATCGCTCGCGCAACTGAAAGAGGCGCTGGCCTTCGGCGCCGACGCCATCCTGCTCGACAACATGGATCCGAATGGGCTTGCCGAAGCCGTGGCGCTGGTCGGCGGGCGGGCGCTGACCGAGGCCTCGGGAGGGGTGAGGCTCGACAATGTGGCGGCCATCGCCGCAACCGGCGTCGATCTGATCTCGGTCGGGCGCCTCACGCACAGCGCTCCGGCGCTCGACATCGGGCTGGATTTCCGGACCGGCTAGAAATTTCTTGGCCAATCTTCCGAGGACGGCGGCTCGCCGAGCTCCTATTTTAGAACATGCAAATTGACTTGGCTCGTCTCTTGCCTCTATAAGCTCGCGGCTGCATTTCCCCCTTTTACATTATCCTGAGCGGCTCGGCCGGGCGGCCGATGGCGGGGCTGGACCATCATTCGGAGTTGAACCCGTGAAGCGGACCTATCAACCGAGCAAGCTGGTGCGCAAGCGTCGGCACGGCTTTCGGGCCCGCATGGCGACGGCCGGCGGCCGCAAAGTGATCGCCGCCCGCCGGGCGCGCGGCCGCAAGAAACTTTCGGCCTGAGGCGCGACACTGACGTTCGAGCCCGTCTCAGCCGCGACCCGGCGCCCGCCGCGGACCATGCCTAAAAAAG
>JASHVQ010000062.1 GCA_030044485.1 Methylovirgula sp.
GCGCGAACCTGCAAACGCGGCCTGATCGCGCCTCGCGATCTCGCGCTTGCCGCCCCGAGAAATGGCTCTCTGCGCTCAAATTGCGGGCAAATCCGCGCCGGCAGCTCGAGCGCGGAACCAGAGCGGCGGCCTGGCCGTTGAAACAGAGGGCAGCCGAGGCCGCTAATATTCGTCGGCGGGGAGGAGACATGAATTTCGGAAACCTTCTGCATTGGGCGCTGATATTCTTGATTATTGCGATCGTCGCCGGCGTTCTGGGCTTTGGCGGTGTGGCGGGCACGGCGATGGAGGGCGCGCGCCTTCTCTTTTGGGTGGCCATCGTCCTGCTCGTCCTGTCGCTGGTGTTCGGACTGTTGCGACACGGATAGGTTTCATCGCCCAACTAGCTGTCGATCAATTCGCGCCGATGGGTTAAGCTCGGGAGCACTCGCCCGTGCCTGCGATTGTTCGGCGCAGACGGCTGAGGAGGACGCGATGCAGAATCAGGATCCGGAACCGGCGATTGCCGGCATCGACTTGACGAACTCTTTTTCGGCGGCGTTGCGCAATTTTCATTCGGTCGCCGAGGAAATAGGGCGTATCTCGCGCTCGTCTTTCGCGCAAAACGCCAAACTGATCGACGATCTTAGCGCGGCGCGCGACATGAGCGACGTGGTCGCAATCCAAACCAAGTTCGTGACCGGCATGTTCGAGACGTTCAACGAACAAGTTCGGCTGCTGATGTCGCAAATGGCCGAGATTCCTGGCAATGTTTCGCCCAGGGCCGAAACGCCGGCCGCACAAGCGCAGGATCCGCAAAAACCCGCCGCGCCGGACGTCAGCGCCATCGCCGACGAGCCTGGCATGCATGAAACTTCGGCAGACGCCGGGCCGGCGGCTTCGAAGGCCGAGCAGGACCTGGCCGAAGCTGCCGACGCGGCTGCGCAAAGCCTCGTGGAGGCGACCAGCGATTCCTTGCGGCTCACGGCGAAGGCCAGCCGCGATGCCTGGCAAGAATTGGCGAAGGCCGCCGCGGAACTTTTGCGCGACCAGGATTCGACAGAGGAATCCGCCGCGGCCTCGCCGCCCGAGCCGCCGGCCGAGGGCGAGGGCCGTTCGGCCTGAGGGCTCTGCCGGCGATCGCCCGGCTCTCAGTGAACCGTAATGGCGTTGCGGAGTTCGAGCGGCCGGGCGATGTGTTCGAGCTGCTCGATGCTCGCGCCCGTGCCTCTGATGTCGACCGTGCCGTAGCCCAGAATGCGGCCGAGGAGCGATTGATCGACGTCGACCGATTCGACCTTGTCCATGTTCATCTCGGCGGTATGGCGGCGGATGAACCCGGTCTTGTAGATGACGCGCGCATTGGTCACCGCGATCTCGGTCGTAAAGCTCTGCCACCAGGCGTGGGCCGCGAAGCTCAGCGTCAGCAAGCCGAAGACCAGGATGAGGGCGAGCGCGGCCGTCCAGCGATAATTCGTATCGCGGAAATAATAGGCGGCGACGATCGCCAGAATCATACAAAGGAAAAAGAAGACCGCCTTCCGATATATGATCCAGTGCAGGTGGCCGTCGAAAATCAGGTTTTCCCCAGGCTGGAGGATGCTTTTCAGATAGCTCATGGACCGGACCTCGCGGGGCTGCCTGCGCCGCGGCTCTCTTAGCAGATCGCTCCGGCCGGCGGCAGTCCGGGCATGCGCTGTCGCTTAACTTGCCTTCAAGAAACATTATTCATGACAAGCGCTGATGGGCCATGAAGTTCGGCTTTCAAACTCTTGTTCTGCCTTATTCTTTTGCCAAGATGCCGAAACTGCGCCGGGTTTGACGAACGGGAGGCCGGCGGTTAGGACGCAAACCGCGCCGGCGTTTGGTGTTATCTGGCGCAAGTGAAGGTTCGTTCGTGACCAATTCGGATCATCCGCAAGCCGGCGAGGCCATGATGCAAGACGCTACAACCACGTCGCTCGAATCCGCAGTGCTGCGCTCAGCCGAGATGGCGCTCGAACGGCTCGCCGCGGCACGCAAGGCGATCGGCGACGTGATCTTCGGCCAGGAACAGGTCGTCGAAGAAGCTTTGGTGACGCTGCTTTCCGGAGGCCATGGATTGCTGGTCGGCGTCCCGGGTCTGGCCAAGACCAAACTCGTCGAGGCTTTGGGCAAGGTCCTGGGATTGAATTCGCGCCGCGTCCAGTTCACCCCGGATCTTATGCCGGCCGACATTCTCGGCTCCGAAGTTCTCGAAGAGACGGCCGACCATCGCCGCAGCTTCCGCTTCGTCAAGGGCCCGATCTTCGCGCAATTGCTGATGGCCGACGAGATCAACCGGGCGAGCCCGCGCACGCAGTCGGCGCTTTTGCAGGCCATGCAGGAGCACCATATCTCGGTTGCCGGCGAGCGCCACAACCTGCCGCACCCGTTCCACGTGCTCGCCACCCAAAACCCGCTGGAGCAGGAAGGGACCTATCCGCTGCCCGAGGCGCAGCTTGATCGTTTCCTCATGCAAATCGACGTCACTTATCCGGATCGCACCACCGAAAAGCGCATCCTGCTCGAGACGACCGGCGACAAAGACGTCGAGGCCAAGCCGGCGATGAGCGCCGAAGAGCTTGTGACGACGCAGCGCCTCGTGCGCCGCCTGCCGGTCGGCGAGCAGGTGGTCGAAGCCATCCTCGATCTCGTCCGCTCGGCGCGCCCCGGAGAGGGCGATTTCGCCATCACCCAGCACATAGCCTGGGCGCCGGGCCCGCGCGCCGCGCAGGCTCTGATGCTGGCGACGCGCGCGCGCGCGCTGGTCGACGGAAGACTGGCGCCGTCGCTGGACGATGTCGTGGCGCTCGCCGCCCCGGTGCTCAAACATCGCATGGCGTTGACATTTGCGGCACGCGCCGAAGGCGAGACAGTGCCGGGCGTCATCGCCCGCTTGACGCAGCATCTCGCGCCTCGATGATCGACGTCCGGCTGATCAAAGACGCAAAGGTCTCGCCCGCCACCGAAGGTGAGGCGCTCGACCTTTCGGCGCGTCTGCCGAGTCTCGTCGTCGCCGCCAAGGAAATCGCCTCGAGTGTGATGCATGGCGTGCATGGCCGGCGGGTTGCGGGAAGCGGCGAGACTTTCTGGCAATTCCGCCCCTTCGTCGCCGGCGAATCGACGGCCGGAATCGACTGGCGCCGTTCGGCGCGCGACGATCGCATCTATGTGCGCGAACGCGAATGGGAAAGCGCCCATACGGTCTGGATATGGATCGATCGCTCCGCGTCGATGCGCTTCGTCTCCAAGCTCGCGCTTCAGTCGAAGCTCGATCGCGCTCTCGTGCTTGGCCTCGCGGCCGCCGATCTTCTCGTGCTTGGCGGCGAACGCGTCGGGCTCATGGGGCTGACACGTCCCATGGCGGCGCGTGGAATCGTCGGCCGATTCGCCGAGGCGATGATCGCCGAGGAGCGTTCGCCCGGCTATGTGCCGGCGGAACTGCCGGTCGGCATGGCGTTGCCGCCGCGCACGCAAGCGATCCTCATTTCCGATTTTCTGAGTGAGGCGCGGGCGATTGCCGAAGAGGTCAGAATTCTCTCGAGTCGCGGGGCGCGCGGCCATCTCGTGATGATCGCCGATCCGGTCGAAGAAACCTTTCCCTTCGCCGGCCACACCGAATTCATCGACGTCGATTCCGACGCGCGATTGCGGGTTGGGCAGGCGGAGACGTTTCGCAGCGATTACATGGCGCGGCTTGCCGCGCATCGCGACGCCGTCGCGAGCGCGGCGCGGCGACGCGGATGGAGCTTCCTGCCGCACCGTACCGACCGGCCGGCGTCCGAGGCTTTGCTCGCTTTGCGCACGCGCCTCGAGGCCGAATTCGACGTTCAGATGACACGGGTTGCGATCTGATGTTCGGCTTGCCGCTGGCGTTCACGATCCCCGCCGTATTGGCCGCGCTCGCCGGCCTGCCGGTGCTCTATTATCTTTTGCGGATCACGCCGCCGCGCCCGCGCCGCGTACCTTTCCCGCCGCTGCGCCTCATTCTCGATCTGCGCCCGCAACAAGAGACTCCGGCGCATACGCCGTGGTGGCTGCTCGCGCTGCGGCTGGCGATCGCCGCGGCGATCATCCTCGCCATGGCGGGCCCGATCTTCAATCCGCTGCCGGCCGGCGCGAGTCACGGCGGTCCGCTGCTGCTCGTTATCGATGACGGATGGGCGGCGGCACCGAGCTGGGATCTGCGCCTCGCCGCGGCGACGGAACGGATCGAGGAGGCGGGACGGCGCGGGGCGCCGGTCGCGGTCATCGCAGCTTCCGACGCGGGCCGCGAGATCATCGCCTCCGATGCATCGCGCGCCTTGGATCGCCTGCGCGCCGTCAAGCCGATGCCCTATATTCCGGACCGCATGCCGCTTCTTGCACCTATCGGCAATTTTCTTTCCGCCCAACCCAAGACGAACGTGGTCTGGATTGCCGACGGCATCGAGTCGGGCCATGCCCGGCAATTCGCCGAAAAGCTTGCGAGCCTTTCGCCGGGCGCGATTGTGGCGATCAGTTCGCAGGCGGTTCGCGCGCTTGCCGGACCGCGCAACGAGACGAACGGCCTTTATGTGCGCGTGCTGCGCAGCTCGGCTCAGGGCCCGGCGCAAGGCATCGTGCGGGCACTCGATCTCAAAGGTCTGGGATTGGGCGAAGCACATTTCGATTTTGCCGGCCCGGGCGCAAAGAGCCCCACCGAGGCGCAAGTCAAATTCGATCTTCCCGTCGATTTGCGCAACGACATGGCGCGGCTCGAAATCCTCGATGAACACTCGGCGGGCGCCGTGTCGCTGCTCGACGAACGTTGGAAGCGCCGCCGCGTCGGCATCGTCAGCGGCGAGACGGCGGATCTTTCGCTGCCGCTTTTGGCGCCGAATTATTATCTCGAAAAGGCGCTTTCGCCCTTCGCCGACATTCGCGAGGCGCGCCCCGGAACGCCCGACCCGATCGCCGAACTTCTCGACGATCAGGTCAACGTGCTGATCCTCGCCGATATCGGCAATCTTTCGGACGTCGATCACCAGCGGCTGAAGCAATTCGTGGAAGATGGCGGCGTTCTGCTGCGCTTCGCCGGAACGCGCTTGGCGGCGGCCGATTCCGACGATCTCGTCCCGGTGCGGCTGCGCCGGGGCGGGCGCATTCTCGGCGGCGCGCTTTCCTGGGAGAGCCCGAAAAAGCTTGCGCCCTTCGAGCAGCAAAGCCCCTTCTACGGCCTGCGCGTTCCCGACGAAGTCACCGTTCGCCGCCAGGTGCTGGCCGAGCCCGACGCCGATCTGCCCGGCAGGACATGGGCGCATCTCGTCGACGGCACGCCGCTGGTGACGGCAAGTCAGGACGGCAAGGGCATGATCGTTCTCTTTCATGTGACCGCCGACACGACCTGGTCCAACCTGCCCATTTCGGGTCTCTTCGTGGACATGCTGCGCAAGATCGTCGCGCTCTCCGGCGCGACCGCGGACTTGGACCGGACGAAGACCGAAAGGGCGGCGACCGTGCCCCCGACGCATACGCTCGACGGTTTCGGCGTGCTGGGCGCGCCGCCGCCGACCGCCAAGCCAGTGGCGGCGACCTATGATTCTGCGGGCGACGCCGACCATCCGCCGGGCTTTTACGGACCGCCGGACCAGCTGCTCGCCGTCAACGCGCTCGGCGCCGACGACAAATTGAGCGCCGCGGATTTCTCCGGCATCGGCTTGACGATCGAGCCCTTGCATCAGGCTACGCCCGTCGATCTTCGTCCGCCGCTGCTCGCCATCGCGTTTCTGCTTTTTATCGCCGATGCGCTTGCCTCGTTTTGGCTCGGCGGCGGCCTGCCGCGCCGTCTTGGCCGCGCCGCCGCGGCCTTGGCGCTCGCGGCTCTGGCGTTCGCCGCCATGCCGCAATCCTTGCGCGCCGATCCGAAAAATCCGCCGCTCTCGGCCAGCGACATGCAGTCGGTCCTGAACACGCGGCTTGCCTATGTCGTCAGCGGCGATCCGCAAGTCGACGAGGAAAGCAAGAACGGACTGACGACGCTTTCGCAGGTGCTTGCGCAACGCACCGCGCTTGTCCCCGCCGACCCGGTGGGCGTCGATCCGGGGCGCGACGAACTCGCCTTCTATCCGATGCTCTATTGGCCCATCGTCGCCGGGAGGCCGCAGCCTTCTTCCGCCGCCATAGCCAAGATCGCCGCCTATATGAAGCAGGGCGGAACGATCGTCTTCGACACGCGCGACGCGCTCTCCGTGCACCTCGGCGCTCCGCCGACGCCGGAGGCGCTGTGGCTGCGGCAATTGCTGAGCGGCGTCGATGTGCCCGAGCTCGAGCCGATACCCGCCGATCACGTCGTGACCAAGACATTTTATCTGATCGACGGCTTCGTCGGCCGCTATGAGATAGGCCAGACCTGGATCGAGGCTCTGCCGCCGCCCAATCCCGCCGACGGCGCGCGTCCGGCGCGCTCGGGCGATGGCGTGTCGCCGATCATCATCACGTCGAACGACCTCGCGGCGGGCTGGGCAAGCGATACCGAAGGCGAGAGTCTCTATCCGCTCGTGCCAGGTGGCCCGCGTCAGCACGAACTTGCCTTGCGCGGCGGCGTCAATCTCGTGATGTACACGCTGACCGGAAATTACAAGACAGACCAGGTCCACGTCCGCGATCTCTTGGAGCGGCTCGCCCACTAGCGGCGGCTAGGGCTCTTTCACGGGCCTCCATTCGGCGGCCAGCTGCTGCGCCTGCTTGATCTGTTCGGGTGTCATCCGCTCGGAGATGATGTCGCGATTCTTGGCGGCATTGTCGCGATATTCGGCATCCGCGGCCTGCGACGCAGCGACGTTGAACCACTTGTAGGCCTCAACATAGTCCTGCGGCGCGCCCTGACCATTGGCATAGAGATAGCCGAGATTTGTCTGGGCGAAGGCATCTCCCTGTTCGGCGGCTTTGCGGTACCACCGAGCAGCTTGCGCATAGTCTTGCGGCACGCCTTCGCCCTTGGCGTAGAGCAGGCCGAGACTGCTTTGCGCGAAGCGGTCGCCGTGCTCGGCCGCCTTCTCGTACCATTTCGCCGCTTCCGCATAATCTTGCTTGACGCCTTGGCCCTTGGCGTAGAGTAGGCCGAGATTGCTGGCCGAAGCCATATCGCCCTGATCCGCGGCCCTGCGATACCAGATCGCGGCTTGCGCAAAATCTTGCGGCACGCCCATGCCGTTTGCATAGATTTCCGCGAGATTGCTTTGCGCGGATATTTCGCCTTGCGCGGCGGCTTTGCCATACCATTTCGCGGCTTCCGCGTAATCCTGTTTCACACCTTTGCCTTGCGCGTAGAGCAGGCCGAGATTGCTTTGCGCGGCCACGTCGCCTTGCGCGGCGGCCTTGCGATACCAATCGGCGGCTTCTGCGTAATCTTGTGAGACGCCTTTGCCCTGCGCGTAGAGCAGGCCGAGATTGCTTTGCGCGGCCACGTCGCCCTTATCCGCGGCCTTGCCATACCACGCGGCCGCCTGCGCGAAGTCTTGCGTCACCCCTTCGCCCTTGGCGTAGAGCGAGGCGAGATCGCTGGCGGCGGCGACATTGCCTTGTTCGGCAGCCTTGCGATACCAGGCTGCGGCCTGCGCATAGTCCCGCGCGACACCTTTGCCCGTCGCATAGAGGAAGGCGAGACTGGCTTGCGCGCCGGCGTCGCCCTGACCGGCAGCCTTGCGATACCAGATCGCGGCTTGCCCATAATCCTGATTGACACCTTCGCCCTTCGCATAGATTTCGGCGAGAAAGAGCTGGGCGGCAAGCTGGCCTTGGGCGGCGGCCTTGCCGAACCATTTGGCCGCGTCGCTATAATTCTGCGCGACGCCCAGGCCTTTCGCGTAGAGCGCGGCGAGCGCCCCTTCGGCATAGGCGCTGCCCTGATCGGCGGCCTTACGATACCAATCGGCTGCCTGCGCGTAGTCTTGCTTCACCCCCTGGCCGTTCGCAAGGAGCTGCGCCAAAGCAATCTGCGCGGCTGCGTCGCCGCCTTCGGCGGCCTTGCGGTACCAGTCGGCGGCTTGCGCGTAATCCTGTTTGATGCCTTCGCCCTTGGCATAAAGCGCGCCGAGACTCGCCTGCGCATAGACATTGCCTTGCGCGGCGGCCT
>JASHVQ010000063.1 GCA_030044485.1 Methylovirgula sp.
CTCGGGCTGGAATCCGGCGCCAACGATTACGTGACCAAGCCATTCCGCTTCTCGATTCTTCTGGCGCGGATGCGCGTGCATCTGCGCCAGCACGAGGCGAGCGACGACGCCTCATTCCGCATCGGTCCGTTCACCTTCCAGCCGGGCTCCAAACATCTCGTCAACGAAAAGGGCGGCAAGCTGCGGCTCACGGAGAAGGAGACGGCGATCCTGCGCTTTCTGTATCGCGCCGGGCAGAACGTCGTGACGCGCGAAGTCCTGCTCAAGGAAGTCTGGGGCTATAATTCCAACGTCACGACGCACACGCTCGAGACGCATATCTACAGGCTGCGCCAGAAGATCGAGCACGATCCGACCAAATCGCAGCTTTTGATTACCGAGGCCGGCGGTTATAAGCTCGTGCCCTGAGCTTCTCCTCGAGGAGAAGCGCAGGGCTTTCGCCATGGCGTTCGAAGACGACATCCGCAATCTCGCCCGCAATCCGACGCTCGCCGCGCTCGAGCCGGAGGCCTTGCGGAGCTTGGCGCGCGGCGCGACGCCGCGCTCGCTGCGGGCCGGCGACATCCTGTTCTGCCGCGACGAACCGTCGGAGGGCGGCTATTTCCTGCGCGCCGGGGCAATCGCCCTGGAGCAGACGGATTATAGAGAGCCGCATATCGTGCGCCCGCCCGCCTTGATCGGCGATATGGCGCTGATCGCCCCGACCCGGCGGCCGGCGACGGCGGTCGCTTGCGAGACTTCGGAAGTCCTCGAAATTCCCCGCACGCTCTTTCAGAGCGTTCTCTGCGATTCCCCGCGCAGCGCCGAGCGCCTGCGCCGCGTCGTGGAAAAGCGGCTGCGCAGCTTCGTCGCGCAGCTCGACGAATTGCGCGAGAAAATCTCGGAGCCGCTCGAAGAGCGCTGATTATTCCGCCGCGACCCCCGTGCCGATCTGACAGGCGACGCCGGTGCCGCCGAGCCCGCAATAGCCGCCCGGGTTTTTCGCCAGATATTGCTGGTGATAGTCCTCGGCATAGTAGAATGCTGGCGCGTCGCGGATTTCGGTGGTGACCGGCCCGAGGCCCTTCGCCGCCAGCGCCTTCTCGTAAAGCGCCTTGGATTTCTCCGCGGCGGCGCGCTGGCCGGCGTTGGTCACGTAAATGACCGAGCGGTATTGCGTGCCGACGTCATTGCCCTGGCGCATGCCCTGGGTCGGATCATGCGCCTCCCAAAATGTCTTGAGCAAGGTCTCGTAGCTGATGCGGGCCGGATCATAGGCGACAAGCACCGCTTCGGCATGGCCGGTGCCGCCCGAACAGACCTCTTCATAGGTGGGGTTGGGCGTCTCGCCGCCCGCATAGCCGACGGCGGTCGTATATATGCCGTCGCCAAGCTGCCAAAACTTGCGCTCCGCACCCCAGAAACAGCCGAGGCCGAAAATGGCCGTCTCGATGCCGGGAGGGAAGGGCGGCTTCAGCCTATGGCCGTTGACGAAATGTTTCTCCGCCGTGGCAATTGGCGCGGTGCGGCCCGGCAGGGCCTCGCCGGGGAGGGGGAGAGTCGTGGATTTGCGGAACGAGAACATGAAACCTCCGCCGAAATTATTTTTTGCTGGGGGACGGCACCTGTGCCGCATCCCCTTCTACGTAAAAGCTAGGCGCGTCGTTACCAATCTAGCGCTCGGCATAGCCTATTTTGGGGCGGCGCTTTTGCGTCGCCAACATGAGCAGGACGCCGACCGCGCCCATGACCGCCCAGGTCGGCATGGCCAAGATCTTGATCGTCACCGGATCCCAAAGCGGCGCCGGCAAAGCATGCTGCAGGGCCGCCTTCAGCAGCGCGAATTTCTGCGGCATCAGCCAGCTCAGCGTTTGAGCGAGCGGCGTCAGCGACAGGGCACCGCCGGCGACGCTGCGCGTGCCGTCGATGATCAGCGCGGCGAAGGCGCCGGCCAGGAACAAGAGCCCGAGAAAGCGGAGCGTCAGGCGAAACATGGAAGGCGTAGATGGCTGCCGCTTTGCAATAAGGCGGCGCGCCGCGTCTGTCTATCGGCTAAAGCCGCGCCGGGCGCGGGCGGAATGGCCAGCTTGCACGCGGGTATCGCCCGATTATAGTGCGCGCCATTCGCGGGAGCGGCGCTTCGAGGCGCGGCGCATTGGCCGCGGGGCCGCCTGCAAACCTCGATTAAGCGGAGGGGTGGCCGAGTGGTTGAAGGCGCACGCCTGGAAAGTGTGTATAGGGGAAACCCTATCGCGGGTTCGAATCCCGCTCCCTCCGCCAGATGCCTGGCTCGTGACGGCGCTTGTCGGAGAGCGGCGCCGGCGTCAATGGTCGTCGCTGCAAACCTCGACGACGAGCTTGCATAGACCTTTGAGCGTGGCATCCCTTATGTTGTTTTGGCAATTGAGGAGGGCATTCGATCCGGCATCGTCGCGGTCATCCGCGACGCCCGGATAGGACAGTCTAAAGACTGTAGGTTTGCCTTCATTCGTTTTCCCGCTGAGTTCCACCGTAGCGAGAGCGGCACAATTGCCGCCGAATCCCTGTGCCAAGGCGCAATCACCCGCGCCGTTTGCCCTTTTCTCGCATTCGCTTTGCGCACGGCCGTTGGCTGCCGCAATGCTTTTGTAGCGATCCGAGTAGCCATATGCGCCTGTACTGGGAGAGTAGAAGATAGCCCCGATTCCGGAGCGCGCCAGACTTGGCTCTATCGATGCCGCGAGCGCAGCCACTGCCAAGCAACCTGTGGCAACCGCCTTGATCATTTTACGATCCTTGCTCCAAGCGATGCCCTCGCGGGTTTGGGAATATAAGAAATCCACCCAGGGCCAGGTCGATAGTGCGCGGAATTGGATGCGGCGCGGCCTATCCCGCCAAGCGCCTCAAGTCTTGTCGCTTTCGAAGCCGAATTCGAGCGTCAGCCGATTGCAGTCCTTGGCGCGTTCATAGCGCATGCTGGTCGCCAGCCGGCGGATGAGGTGAATGCCCAGGCCCCCGACGCGCGCATTTTCGAGGGACTCGGCAACGGGCGACACCGGCACGCGCGTCGGGTCGAAGGGCGCGCCGTCATCTTCGAGACGCGCCACCAAGCAACGCGCCGCCCGGCTTATGCTGACCGAAATATTGCCGCCGGGCCGCCCCGGCGCGCGGCTGTGCTTGATGATGTTGGCCGCGGCTTCTTCGAGACAGAGTTCGAGCGCGAATATTTGCGCGTCGTCCAGCCCCTGCGCGCGTCCGGCGTCGCGCGCGAAGGCCGCAAGCCTTCTGAGCTCCGTCAAATCTTTTTGCAGCACCAAGCGGCGTTCGCCGGATGTCTTGACCGCTTGCGACATGCCGCGGGCGCTAGGCGGCGACCGCCGCAAGCGCGGCGATTCGATCCTGGAAGAGTGGGATCAGCGTTTCCATTCCCGCCGTCTTCAGAACCGCAAGGACATTGCCTTCGGGCACGAAAATCACCAACTTGCCGCCTTTGCGCTGCACCGACTTGGCGCTCGTCAGCAGCACGCGTATGCCCAACGAGGCGAGGAAATCGACGTTCGACAGGTCGATCACCACCGCGCGCTTGGCGCCGGCGATCACGCTGAGAGGCAGGTCGACGGATTCCGCGCCGAGCGTGTCGAGACGGCCGTTGAGCGTGACATTGGTGACGCCGCCCTCGAGTTCCTCGACGATCATGTCCATAGACTTCTCCCGCAACAGCCGTGTAACGGCGACATTCTAGCCGAAACCTGCCGCGCCCGCCTATTGCCACGTTCGACGCGAACTCGGCAACAGGCGGCCGTATGACAGATCCATGACCGCGATTGCCGCCGCCCGCTCAGGTGGACATGCCTGGAATATTGGGCGATTGTGGCGGCAGAAGTCCCGCGCGGGGCCCGCCTTGAGCGAACGAATATTCGCAGAAATCGACAATGATGTCTCCCAAATCGCGCGAGTGACTTCGCTCATCGAGCAGTTTGGCGCGCGCCATAGGCTGCCGGAAGGCGTGATTTTTCACCTGAAACTTGCCTTCGACGAGCTGTTGACGAACATTATCTCCTATGGATTTGTCGACGGCCGGCCTCACAAGATCTCGGCCTCGGTCCGCCTCGACGGCGACCGGCTGCAGGCCGAAATCGTCGATGACGGCATCGCTTTCGACCCGCTCGCGGCAGGCGCCGTCGATACGGAACTCCCGGTCGAAGAGCGGGGGATCGGAGGTCTCGGCATCCATTTCGTCCGCACCGTCATGGACGAGGTGGACTACAGGCGGCTTGACGGCAGGAATTGTCTCAAGATGGTGAAACATCTGCCGCCCAAGCCGGCCAAACAAGGATAGTTCGATGCCCCACCCCGTCCTCATCGTTGACGATTCCGGCTTCATGCGGAACATCATCAAGCAGATCCTGGTCGTCGACGACGAGCTCGAAGTCGCCGGCGAAGCCGAGGACGGCGAAGTGGCGATCGAAAAGGAAAGAGCGTTAAAACCCGAGGTCGTCCTGCTCGACATCGAAATGCCGCGTCTCGACGGGCTGGGCGTGCTCAAACGCCTCAAGCTGACGAGCAAGGCCAAGGTCGTGATCCTGTCCTCCATCGCGCAGCTCGGTTCGCCGGCGGCGCTGGAAGCGCGCCGGCTCGGCGCCTTCGATGTAATCGCCAAGCCGTCCGGCGCCATCAGCCTCGATTTGAAAGCCAAGCGCGGCCACGAAATTTTGCGTGTCGTGCGCGCCGCGATCGGCCTGCCGCCGCTCGACGTCGCGAGTCTGGCGCGCAAGTCGCAATCGCGCGAGAAAGGGCCTTAGGTTCCGGGCACGCGCATGATCGACAAGGACCGGCTGCGCCAGCTCGGCAAAGATCTGGCCGAACTCATCGATCCCTCCGAGCGCGCAACGGCGCTGCGGGCCGCCGAATCCGCCGACGAAATGACGGGGCTTGCAATGCTCGGCGAGCGCCTTCGCGCGCAGGAGCCGCGTGCGGTTGTGCGTCGAGGCGCCGAGCGCCGAGAAGAACACGAAGCGCTCGACGCCCTGGCGCTCGGCGGCCTCGACCATGCGC
>JASHVQ010000064.1 GCA_030044485.1 Methylovirgula sp.
AATGCCGGATGCCCAGAAATGCGGATCCTGCTCGGCCCCGGGGATCTGCCCCGCGAACTCAGGCGGAAACGTGCCGTAGACCGTCGAGCAATGCACACCGGCCTTCTCGAAAAGCCGGCCGTGCAGAAGCGCCATTTTCCCGCCGCCGCCGTCCCCGCCGGCCTGGTCGCTGCGCACCCAGTCGGTGGCGGCGAAGCGGCCGGGACGCGCCTCGGGCGCGGCAAAAGGGCCGGGGCACTCCTCTTCCAAGGCCTCGAACAGCATGAGGATTCTGGCCTGCAGCGACTCAAACCAGGCGCGGCTCTCGGCTTGGCGCAGTTCGAGATCCTTCGTCTCGTGCATGAGCGGCCCCTCTGCCTGGCACAGGCTTTCCCTAGCGCCTTCCGCGCAAAAAGTAACCCGTAGCGCGGCGGCAGACCGGCTCGGGCGCGTTCGCGCTCCGCAGATGGTGGCGAAAGGCCGCATTGCGGCGAGATTGGCGTTGCGAATAAGTCGATAGCAAACCCTAATCAATAATCGTGCGGGGGAAGCCGTGGCCCAAAGCGCAAGCGTGGAGCATCCATCGCGGCGCGATTTTCTTTTTGTCGCCACTGGCGCGGCGGGCGCGGTGGCGGCGGGCTGCGATCTCGCCCTGCCTTCCTGCGCATTCCTGTCCCCCACCAGAATTTCCATTGGCTGACCGCAACCAGAGACAATCATGAGCGGCGAATCGACCTATGTCCCCAAAAGCGCCTTCGCCAAATGGTTCGAAAGCCGCCTGCCGCTCTTCGGCTTCGTACACCGCTCGTTCGTCGCCTTCCCCAATCCGCGCAACCTGAACTATTGGTGGACGTTCGGCGGCATCCTTTCCTTCCTGCTCGGCTTTCAGATCGTCACCGGCGTCGTGCTGGCGATGCATTACACGCCGGATTCGAAGCTCGCCTTTTCGTCGGTCGAGCACATCATGCGCGACGTGAATTACGGCTGGCTGTTGCGCTATGCGCATTCGAACGGCGCCTCGATGTTCTTCGCCGCCGTCTACATCCACATGCTGCGCGGGCTTTATTACGGATCCTACAAGGCGCCGCGCGAAGTGCTCTGGATCCTCGGCGTCATCATCTACATGCTGATGATGGCGACGGGATTCCTCGGCTATACTTTGCCTTGGGGGCAGATGAGCTTTTGGGGCGCGACCGTGATCACCAGCCTCTTCGGCGCCATACCTTTCGTCGGCGGGACGATGACCACCTGGCTCTGGGGCGGCTATTCGGTCGATAACGCAACGCTCAACCGTTTCTACGCGCTCCACTACCTCCTGCCCTTCATGATCGCCGCCGTGGTCGTCCTGCACATCTGGGCGCTGCATGTGGTGGGTTCGAACAATCCGGCCGGTATAGAGAAGAAATCGGCCAAGGACACGCTGCCCTTCCACCCCTATTTCACGGTCAAGGACGGGTTCGGGCTTGTCGTTTTTCTCATCGTGCTTTCCTGGTTTGTCTTCTACATCCCGAATTATCTGGGCGACGCCGACAATTACATCGAGGCCAATCCCCTGCAGACGCCGGCCGAGATCGTGCCGGAATGGTATTACCTGCCTTATTACGCCATCCTGCGTTCGATCCCCTCGAAACTGACCGGGGTGATCGCGCTCTTTTCCGCGATCCTGATCTTCGCCTTCCTGCCCTGGCTCGACCGCTCGCCGATAAAGTCGGCGGCCTTCAGGCCGATCTACCGCGTCGTCTTCTGGCTCTTCGTCGCCGTGGTGATCGGACTGGGTTACGTCGGCGCCAATCGGCCGGAAGGCAATTACGTGCTCGCCGGGCGCATCCTGACGATCTCCTATTTCGCTTTTTTCCTGGTCGTCCTGCCGCTCCTGCCGCTGATCGAAAAGCCGCGCGCCCTGCCCGCCTCGATCGCCGACGCGGTGCTCGGCGAGAAAGCCAAGACGGGGCTCAAGACATGAACATGCCGTCGGGAAACGCGCGCATTGGCGTTTGCAACGCGCCCAGGCTTCGCACGATATTGGGCGCGGCCTTGCTCGGCCTTTGCTGCGCCGCGCCCCTGAGCTTTGCGGCGGCCGACGAACAGGCGCTGCCGGCGCGCCAGTCCTGGAGCTTCGCCGGCCCGTTCGGCAAATTCGATCCCGAACAATTGCAGCGCGGCTTCAAGGTCTATCACGACGTCTGCTCCAATTGTCATTCGCTGAAACTCCTCGCCTTCCGCGACCTCGCCGATCCGGACGGACCCGATTTCTCCGAGGCCCAGGTCCAAGCGCTCGCCGCGACCTACAAGATCGAGGACGGCCCCAACGACGCGGGCGAGATGTTTACGCGCCCCGGCCGGCCTTCGGATCATTTTCCTTGGACCTTCGCCAATCCCGAGGCGGCCAAAGCCGCGCTTGGCGCTGTGCCGCCCGACATGTCGCTGCTTGCCAAGGCGCGCAGCTATCCGCGTCCCTTCCCGCTCTTCATCCTCGATGCCTTCACCGAATATCAGGAGCAGGGGCCGGATTACATCGTCGCCATCCTGAACGGCTATACGCACCCCGACGACCCGCACTGGAACCTCTATTTCCCCGGCCATGTCATCGCGATGCCGATGCCGCTCGCCGACGGGGTGGTCGCCTATACCGACGGGGCGCCGCAGACGCTTCAGCAATATTCGCGCGATGTCGCGGCTTTCCTTTATTGGGCCGCCGAACCCAAGCTCGAAGAGCGCAAGCAGACGGGCCTGCGCGTCGTCGCTTTCCTGATCGTCTTCGCGCTCCTTCTCTATTTCACCAAACGGCGGATCTGGGCGGGGCTTCACGCGCCCTGATCAGCGGCCAAGGAGCTTGGCGACGTCTGCGGCGCGGGCGAGGGCGCGCGTGGAGATCATGGCGCAGTCGTCTTGATGTCTGGCAATCCCGTATTTCGTTATGTCGAGCCCGCTGAATTCCTGAACGATGCCGTCGTAATTGTCGGACAAGACGTTGCTTTGCGGATCGAGGCGAGTGATCAGCACCAGGCCGGTCGGCTCGGCGTCCACGACTGCGATCTTTAAGTCCGGCCGATATTTCTTCAGTGCCGGCAGGATTTTCCAGACATCGCCCGCCCACCGATCTGGAAAGGTCGACCGCCGCCGGCATTCGTCCGTATAGACGCGCTCCGCCATCCAACGGTCGGCCGGCACGCAATCGTGCAGCACGATCACCGAATTCGGCCGACAATGCCGCTCGGTATTGGCGAAATCGCGCAGCGCATATTCGAAGAGATGCAATCCGTCGATAAAGGCGAAGTCGATAGGCGCGCCGAAAATTGCCGCAGGATCACGGTCGCGAAAGAAGTCGTCGCTCGTGGTTTGGAAAAACAAGCAGCAGGGTTTCGCGCCGATGACATCGGAAGCGATCCGAAACTTCGGATCGACGGCGATGCTTTTGCACTTCGCGAGTTTCAGCGTTTCGCCGCGCAGCGTCCCGATTTCGAAATAGGTCGAAGGTCGCACAGATTCGTGCAGCCGAGCGAGCACCACCGCATAAGATTCCCCCCGCAGCCGGCAGATTTCGTGCTTTCGCGCGCGTTTTGAAAGCCACCGTAGCGGCAGTTTGATCATCCGAGCGCCCGCTCGCCGTGCGATCCTTGCGGCGTCTTGAGGAATTGCAGCCGTTGATAATACCGGATAATTGTTCGCGACCAAATTCCGTCGCGGCGTCGGGATGCGGCGTGGCGTGACGGGC